>DASWIE010000116.1:0-38642 GCA_036397815.1 Candidatus Limnocylindria bacterium | reverse complement strand
CGAGCGGCTGCTGCCCGGCTTCGGGCAGATCCATGACCGATTCGAGCGGCGCAACGAGAATCGTGGGGCGCTGGAGCGGGCGATCCTGCGACTGACCGGGCTGGATCTGAAGATGGAGCAGTACGAGGCCGGCGAGCGCTTCGTCATCGCGGTGCAGGCTGCGCGGGACCGGGCCTTCCTGAACCGCGTCTGGGAGGGCCCGCACATGCTGCCGAGCCTTGCCGAGATCCGCGAGCCGGACCGATGGATCGCCCGCGTCGAGACAGTGATCGAGGAGAAGGGGGAGGGGCGCAGCTGAGCGCCGACGAGCTGGTCGTCCTGGCCACGCCGATCTTCGGCTCACCCCTTGCCGCGGAGCACGTGGCGCAGATTGAGACCGTGCCGGGCACACGGGTGGTCGCCATCTCGCGCGAGGGACTCGTCCACGACGACGCCGAGTCCGCGCTGGGCGCCGCCCGGGTGCTGCTGCGCGGCGGCGTGCCGGCCTCAGTGCTTGACCACGTCCTCGGCCGTGCTCCGCGGCTGGAGTGGATCCACTCCTTCTCGGCCGGCGTCGACCGGGTCGCGACCCCGGCAGTCCGGCAGCGCGGCCTGACCGTCACCAACGCGCGCGGCGTCTTCAGCCGGCCTATCGCCGAGTACGTGGTGATGATGTGCCTGGCCATCGCCCGCCGCCTGCCGCAGCTGCTCGAGCTGCAGCGCGAGCGGACCTGGCAGCCTCTGCGCGGCACGGAGCTCGGTGGCCTGACGGTCGGCATCGTCGGCTATGGGAGCATCGGCTCGGAGATCGCGCACCTGCTCGCGCCGTTCGAGGCGAAAGTGATCGCCACCCGGCGTCACCCCGAACGCGGCGTGGGGGACGCCCCCAACGTCGAGCTCCTCGGCCTGGATCGGCTCGACGACCTGCTGCGTCGGAGCGACATCGTGGTCGTGGCCGCGCCGCTGACCGAGGAGACGGCGGGGATGATCGGCGCGGCGCAGCTGCAGGAGATGCGCGCGACCGCCTGGCTGATCAACATCGCCCGTGGCCGTCTCATCGACGAGCTGGCGCTGCGGCGCGCCCTCGAGGCGGGCTGGATCGGTGGCGCGGTGCTCGACGTCTTCAACGAGGAGCCGCTGCCACCCGACTCGCCCCTCTACGGCGCGCCAAACCTGATCATCACGCCCCATACCTCGTGGTCCAGCGACCGGGTGGTCGAGCGCTCCATCGGCCTGTTCGTCGAGAACCTCCGCCGCTTCGCGGCGGGCGAGCCGCTCGAGAACGTCGTGGACCTGGAGGCCGGGTACTAGCCCGATGCAGGTCACCATCGTGGGCCTGCCGGGCTCCGGCAAGACCACGGTATTCAACGCGCTGACCGGCGGCCACGCGGACACCGGCGGCTATTCCGGCGGGCGCGCGGCCCCGAACCTCGGCGTCGTCAAGGTCCCGGACGAGCGGCTCGACCGCCTGTCGGAGCTGTTCTCGCCCGAGAAGACGACGCCGGCCGACGTGACCTACGTGGACGTCGCCATCCCGGCGGGCGCCGCCCGCGAGGGGACCGTCGCGCCTGACGTCCTGGCCCAGATCAGGAACGCGGACGCGCTGCTACACGTCGCGCGCGCCTTCGAGGGCGGCATGGCCGAGCGTCCAGCAGACCCATGGCGCGACGTCGAGGAGCTGGACCTCGAGTTCGCGGTCGCCGACCTGATGGTCGTGGAGAAGCGCCTCGAGCGGCTGCGCACCGCCGGCAGACACGGCACCTCGACCGAGCGGGAGCAGAACGCCCTGGAGGAGGAGCTGCTCGCCCGACTGCTGCCGTCCCTGTCCGATGGCCTCCCGCTTCGCGCCCTGGATTTGAGCGACGACGACGAACGGCGGCTGCGCGGCTATCGGTTCCTGAGCCAGAAGCCGGTGCTGGTGGTGCTCAACATCGACGAGGGACGGCTGGACGAGGCCGCAGCCCTCGAGGCGGAGGGCCGCGCCCGGTACGGCCAGCCGGCCAGCGACGTCGCCGCCCTGGCCGGCAAGATCGAGGCGGAGATCGCGCAGCTCCCCGCCGAGGACGCGGCCGCCTTCATGGACGATCTCGGCATCGCCGAGGCGTCGCGTGGTCGGGTGGTGCGGCTCACCTATGCGCTGCTCGGCCTGTTCAGCTTCTTCACCGCCGGCGAGGACGAATGCCGCGCCTGGACCCTGCGCCACGGCGCGACCGCCGTCGATGCGGCGGGGGCGATCCACTCGGACCTGGCGCGCGGCTTCATCCGCGCCGAGGTGGTCAGCTACCCGGACCTCATGGCGTGCGGCAGCATCGCCGAGGCTCGAAAGCGTGGCCTGCTGCGCTCGGAGGGCAAGACCTACGAGGTGAGGGACGGCGACGTGATCGAGGTGCTCTTCAACGTCGCGCGCTAGCTCTCGCGCTGAGCGAGGCGCGAGCTAGGAGCTGCGGTCGAGCTCCACGATCATGCTGCGGAACTCATCCGAGGTGTCGACCAGGAAGGTGTCCGCCTCCTCCATCCCGACGCTCATGCTGGCGCTCAGCTTCTCGTCGCCGATGTAGGTGAAGCCGTGGCTCCGCTCCAGCTCCCGGGCGATCGCCTCGACCAGCGTGTCCTCCTCGAACGTGTCGATGACGGCCGCGCGGGCGGCCAGCACCATCGCCGCGAAGTCGTCGGGCGCATGCTGCCGCTCGCTGACAAGGAGTGCGTCGGTCAGCAGGTCGGTGGCGCCCTCGTGAAGCTCGTAAAAGAAGAGTCGCATCCTGGACCGATGATAGACCGATGACTCCCGAATCGCCTCCGCTCGACCTGGTGGTGGTCGGCGGGCTGACGATCGACCGCTTCCCAGATGGCTCGGCGGCACCCGGCGGATCGGTCCTGCACATCGCACGCGCGGCCGCTCCGCGGGGCCTGCGAATCGGCATCGTGACCAGCGCCGGCCCCGAACCCGAGGCGCGCGCGGGGCTGGATGAGCTGCATCGCGTGGCGACGATCGTCGAGAGCAGCCTTCAGCCGGGCACGACGAGCTTCCGCCACGGGGAGACAGCCGAGGGCCGACAACTGTGGCTCGGCCTGCGGGGAGGGTCGCTGGGATCCGGCGCCGATATGTTCGCGCGGTTCGAAACCCGTGCTGTCCTCTACGCACCCCTCGCCGGGGAGGTCCCGGCGGAGGCCCTGGCAGCATCGGATGTCGCCTGGGTACGAGGGGCCATCCTGCAGGGATGGCTGCGGACGATCGACGAGGGCGAGGAGGTTCGACCCCTGCCACTCGCCGCCTTGAGCCGCGCGGTGGTGAAGGCGCTGCGTGGGTTCGATCTGCTCGTCGCCAGTCGGGAGGACCTGCTGGCCGAACGGGCTGAACCCCCGCAACAACTGCGGTCCATGCGAAGGACCTTCGGAGACCGGCCCATCCTGGTGGTCACCGACGGACCGAACGGGGCGTGGATCGGATCGGAGCCATCGGTCGCCGAGGCGCAGCCCTCGCACATCCCCGTCCCACGTCGCGTCGAAGACGTCTCGAGCGTGGGGTCCGGCGACGTTCTCGCCGCATTCATGCTGGTGGGTGAGTGGCCGCGCCCACCGGACCCCGGCTTCGTGCGCCGCCGGGCCAGCCGGGCAATGCGGGTCGTGGGCGAAATGCTCGAGGAACGGCGGGCTTAGGCGATCTGCTCAGGGATGATTCGGCGGCCGCGGGCGTCCACACAGTGAGAGCCTAGTGGCGTGTCAGGCGATTCGCCGCTTTCCCGCAGCCCGGCGCTCCGCGGCAGCCACCCAGCTCCGCAGGCGGCGTCGCCGAGAGTCGACCCTCAACCGAACGGCACCGAGGACCTGCATTCCGCCGCCGCGCCCCAGCGCGAAGGCGAGGTCGAGCACCCTCGAGGCCGCACTGACTGCCTCGAGGGCGCCATCAAGGTCGCCGCGATGCCGCTCGCGGATGCGCGCCACCTCGATCCAGGCCGCGGCGGCGTCCGCCGAGGCGCGCCGGGTTCCGGCGGTCCAGAGCGCCTCGGCCCGGTCCACCTCGCCTGACGCGAGCAGCAGTCGCGTGGCGAGCCGCCGCAATGCCATTGCCTCAGTCGGATCCAGGGTCAGCGAAGGGGCTCCCTCGACCAATTCCAGCGCCTCCTCCGGCGCACCGTGGCGCAGCAGCTCGACGGCCATGCCGTGCCGATCGAGGATGCCGGCATCCCGCCAACCTCCCTCGAGCAGCTGCATCACCAGGGCCTCGAGCAGCGCCAGCGAAGCGATGTCCTGGAGGTTGTGGTCGAGGACTTCGGCCAACAGATCGGGCGTCCCTCCGCGCAGATAGCCGAAGTAACGCGCCGGCACCTCGCTGCTCGGGCAGTCGGACGTACGACGAACGCCGAGCACGCCCGCCTCCACGTCCGCCAGCCGCGCGCCGCCGAGCGGCCGACGGAAGAGCCGCCGGGCGACGGGCAAGAGGTCGTCGTGGCTGGGCGGCAGCGAGGCGAGCTCACCGAACAGCCCGTTGAGCGTGAGTCGCGCGCTCAGCAGCGGCATGTCGAAGCCACGTCCGTTGTACGTGACCATCCGCGTCCGAGCCGAGAGCTCGGCTGCCACCTGGCGCAGGAGCGCGGTCTCGTGCGGGTAGTCGGGCAGCAGGAGCTGGCGCACCACGAGCTGCTCACCCACGACGTGGCCGAGCCCAGCCAGAAAGACCATCGTTCCCGCGCCGGTCGAGAGGCCGGTCGTCTCGGTGTCGAAGTAGGTGGCCGGGGCAAGCGCACCAAGTGCCTGGCTGACGTCCGGGCCGAGCGTCACGCTCCGCTCGACCAGTACCGCCGCACCGTCGCCGGCCACCGCCAACCGGGCGCCGAACCAGCGGGCCAGGCTGGCCGCCCGATCGTTCGGCGGGCGTGCCGGCCGGTCCGTGGACGGGGGACGGACCGCGCGAAGGTCGGCCAGCCGGTCCGCCAGGGTTCGTAGGGTCATGCGCTACTCGTCGAGCGCGGCAAGCAGCTCGGCCACGGTGGCCTTCCCACGGTGCCCGACCTCGATCGCCGGGCCGACACACGCCGGGCAGCCATCGGTGCAGATGCATGAGTCGACCGCCTCACGGCAGGCGTGGACGAGCTCGCGGGTGAGGCCGAAGAGGCGCTCGGTGAGGCCGACGCCGCCCGGCACGGAGTCGTAGAGGTAGAGGGTTGGCTGCCCGGTGAACGGCGCCTGGACCTGGGCCAGCACGCCCAGGTCGCGCGGGTCGCACATCAGGAGCAGCGCAGCCGTGGTGCGGGCCACGCGCGCCAGCCCGATCAGGGCGCCGTCGAGCGTGTCGCGGTCGTAACGGTTGACCAGCTCTGCGGGCGGCACCAGCCAGCAGGCGGCGGTGTGCATCTGCTGCTCGGGGATGCTGATCGGGCCGTAGCCCACGTTCTCGTGGGTGTGGAACTTGATCTTCTTGAACATGGTCACCTTCCAGGCGACCATCACGTCACCGCGTTGCCGGCGACCGGCGGCTTCATCGGCCTCGTCGAAGACCTCGAGCACCTTGAGCGTGATCCCGAGGTCGGCCTCGGTGTAGTAATCGACATCCGTCCGGGTGACGTATGCCTTGCGCTCTTCCCAGTCGAGCCGATCGACGTGGTGCTGCACGCCCTCGTGGATGTAGATCGCGCGCTCGTGGACGATCAGCGGCGCCGCGAAGAGATCCACCTCGCCAAGAACCCGGTGCCGGTCGCCGGTTGTGTCGATGATGACCACGTTCTCCTGCGACGAGCTGCGCAGGCTGAAGGCGCTGGCCGGAAAGTTCTCGTGGCTCCAGTAGTAGCGGTCGTCGTCCGCGTGGCGGATGTAGCCGTCCTCCTCCAGCACGTCGAGCAGGGTCGGGGTCTCGTCGATCCCGAAGCGCTCCGCGGCGGGCACCGGCAGCTCGAACGTCGACGCGCGCAGGTGGTTCAGCAGCACGTGCAGGTTGTCGGGGTTCACCAGCCCGTGCTCGGGCGAGCGGTCGAACAGGTATTCGGGGTGGGCGGCCAGGAACTGGTCGATCGGTGCCGAGGAGCAGATGAGCGCCGCCAGGCTGGTGCTCGTCCGGCGCCCCGCCCGACCCATCTGCTGCCAGGTCGAGGCGATGGTCCCGGGGTAGCCGATGCTGATGGCGGCGTCCAGGCCACCGATGTCGATCCCCAGCTCCAGCGCGTTGGTGGCGACCACGCCACGGACGCGGCCGGATCGGAGCCCGGCCTCGATCTCCTTCCGCTCGTTCGGCAGGTAGCCGCCGCGGTAGCCGCGAATGGTGTGTGGATGGCCCGGCGGGGGAGCGAAGGTCTCGTGCAGATAGCTGGTGAGCACCTCCACCGCGGTTCGGGACCGCGCGAAGGCGATGGTCTGCACGCCGCCCTCGATCAACCGCTCGGCGAAGCGCTGGCCGGTGAGCAGCGCCGAGGCCCGGACGCCGAGCTGCGCGTTGGCGACCGGCGGATTGACGACGAGAATGTGCTTGCGCCCTCGCGGCGCTCCGTTGTCGTCGACCAGCTCGACGGGTGCTTCGATCAGCCGTTCGGCCAGGTCGCGCGGGTTCGCGATGGTGGCGCTGGCGCAGATGAAGATCGGGTCCGCGCCGTAGTGGCGGCAGATCCGCCGGAGCCGGCGGATGACGTTGGCGACGTGGCTCCCGAACAGCCCGCGGTAGGTGTGCAGCTCGTCGATGACCACGAACCGCAGGTTCTCGAACAGCTTGAACCACTTGGTGTGATGCGGAAGGATCGCGGCGTGGAGCATGTCCGGGTTGCTGATCACGACCTGCCCGGCGCTGCGCACCACGCTCCGCACGTGGGGTGGCGTATCCCCGTCGTAGGTGTGGGTCTTGAGCGCCATCTCCGCGGCGTCGGCCAGGCCTCGGAGCTCGTGCAGCTGGTCGGCCGCCAGGGCCTTGGTTGGGAACAGGTAGAGCGCCCGCGCTGTCGGATCGCGGGACACGGCGTCCAGGACCGGCAGGTTGTAGCAGAGCGTCTTGCCCGATGCGGTTGGCGTCACGACGCACACGTTGCGGCCGGCGCGGGCGGCGGTGATGGCAGCGGCCTGGTGCGTGTAGAGCGCCTCGACGCCCCGCGAGCGCAACGCGCTCACCAGGCCCGGATCGAGATCGTCCGGCCAGGGAGCGTGTCGCGGGGGAAGCGGCTCGAGGACGCGATGCGCGACGACCAGCCGCGCGAGGGCGGGATCGCCCAGGAATGCGCCGATCGCGTCATCGGCCGATTGCGGACGGTCGAGCAGCATCGGCTCCTCCGAGGGCTGAATCGGTCTCATTTCGAACGTATGTTCGGCGCAAGATAGCACAGGCGTTCTGTTCGAGCGCCAGGAATGTGGAAAACCGGCGCCCGATCGCCTTGCACGGTGGAAAACTCCACGGCTAGACTGGCCGGAAGATGACCGGGATCGACGCCAGTGCCCCGCCCCGCCCGAGCTCCCCAGAGCCCAGGCTGCGAGTCACGTTGCCGGCGTCGCGCGGCGGGCTGGCCTGGCTGGCGGTGCTCCTGTTGATTGGTTCGTTCGTGACCTTCCAGGTGGGCCGTCAGGTGTACGCCAGCTGGTCGATCAGCCAGGAGGCCGATCGGATCCGCGCCGAGATCGCCGCGGTCGAGGTGGAAAACGAAGTCCTGCAGCGTGAGCTCAGCTACCTTCGCTCGGACGCCTACCTCTCCGCGGAGGCTCGCCGCTTGGGCAACCTTGGGCGGCGCGGGGAGCACGTCCTCATCATTCCGCCGGGGGCCGAGGCGGCCCTGCCACCGGCCGCCGAGGGGGCGGCGGGGCCAGCCGCGCCACTGCTCGAGCAGTGGTTGGACCTCTTCTTCGGGCCGTAGCCGCACACACACCCGTTCCACGGGTCAAGGGATAGAGACCTCACGCGACAGCTCGCCTGTCGCGTCGCTCTGTTATGGCGCTGGCCCGCTGTTTGCAGGCACCTCCGTCGGATGGGAGGTGACGAGAGATGGCCGAGCTCGATACCAAGAAGCGGGAGAAGCTGCGCAGCAGCCAGTTTGCGTATGTCGATTCGGAGGGCGGCGAGCATCTGCCGATCAACGACGAGTCACACCGTGCGCAACGCCATGGCCCGATGGAACCAGACCGAATTCGAGAGCGTGACCGCCAAGGAGCGCGCGCGCGAGAAGATCGTCACCGCCGCCAAGCGCTACGGCATCGAGGTGGATGAAGAGAGCCACGTCGCCAAGCCGGCGCGCTCACTGCGCGCGGCGAACACCAAGAAGGGGCCTCGCGGCGGACGCAGGGACTGAGAGCGGCGGAACGTCTTCCCAGGGCGTCGACGTTGTAGAGTCGCCATCCGGCTCGAACCCGAAGGAGTGAGGCGCGTGGTGCTTCCCTACGACGACCCCCTGATCCCTCGCCGGCCTGGAGAGCGCGTCGTACCCGAGCCGCCTCGCGCAACGGTGCCGGACGGGGAGCTGGCGGCCGCCGCGCGTCGCGTTGCAGCGGCCATGGGCTGACGGGACCACAGCTCCGTGACAGACGCCGCCCGGGTCGTTCAGCGCACCTACCTGCTCCTGACCCTTTTCACCACGCTGGCTGCCTCGTTCATCTGGGGCATCAACACCCTCTTCCTGCTGGATGCCGGGCTCAGCAACACCGAGGCATTCGCCGCGAATGCGTTCTTCACCCTCGGCCAGGTGATCTTCGAGGTTCCCACCGGCGTGGTGGCCGACACCCGTGGCCGCCGCTTCTCCTTCATGCTCGGGGCCGGCACCCTGCTCGCCTCGACACTCCTGTACCTCCTCATGTGGCAGGTACAGGCGCCGCTCTGGGGATGGGCGATCGCCTCGATCCTGCTCGGCCTCGGGTTCACGTTCTTCTCGGGGGCAACGGAGGCCTGGCTCGTCGACGCGCTCGCCGCGACGGGATTCACCGGGGACCTCGAATCGATCTTCGGGCGCGCGACGACCGTGAACGGGGGCGCCATGCTCATCGGTTCGGTGGCCGGTGGCGTCATCGCCCAGCTGAGCAGCCTCGGCGTGCCGTACGTGGTGCGAGCGGTGCTGCTCGGCGTGACCGTGCTGATCGCGTTCCGCTGGATGCATGACATCGGGTTCACACCACAGCGCGGGATCAGCCCCACGCTGGCCGTCAGCAACGTGGTTCGCGGGGCGGTGGACGGCGGGCTGCGCAACCCGCCGGTCCGGTGGTTGATGCTGGCCGCGCCGTTCAGCTTCGGAGTCGGGATCTACGCCTTCTACGCCTTTCAGCCGTACCTGCTCGAGCTGTACGGCGACCCGAACGCGTACGGCATCGCCGGGCTGGCAGCCGCCCTCATCGCCGGAGCGCAGATCTTCGGGGGCCTCCTCGTCTCGAGGGTGCGACGGCTGTTCAGCCGGCGAACTGATGCGCTGATCCTGGGCGCGATCCTCAACGTCACGCTGCTCGGCCTGATCGGCATCACCACCAGTTTCGTGTTGGCCCTTGTCTTCCTCACCGCCTGGTGCCTTACGCTCGCCATCGCCGCGCCCCTGCGCCAGGCCTTCATCAACGGCCTGATCCCGTCCGGGCAGCGAGCGACGGTCCTCTCGTTCGACGCGCTGATGGGATCGGCCGGTGGCGTCCTGGCCCAGCCGGCGCTCGGCCGCGCCGCGGATGCATTCGGGTACGCCACGTCGTACGTCATCGCGGCGGGGATCCAGGCCTTCGCCCTGCCCTTCATCATCCTGGCTCGCCGCCAGAACGCCGCCTCCGACCCGATGAGCGTCGAGGTCGCCGATACCGAGGCCCCGGTGCCGTGAGCCGCGTCGATTCGCCCGCCCTGCGGGGAACGATCCTTGGCCGGCTGCTGAGGATCCTCAACCCGGTCATGAAGCGCCTGCTCCAATCGCCCGTTCACTGGCCCTGGAGCCGATTGTTCACGGTCGTCGAGTGGACCGGCCGACGCAGCCAGCGCCCATACAGCACACCTGTTTCCTACTTGCTGTGTGGCGATGAGGTGTGGGTGACGACCGGGGATGCCTGGTGGCGGAACCTGCGTGCCAACCCCAACATGCGGGTGTGGCTGGCGGGACGCCAGGTCGAGGGTGATGCCTCGCCGGTGACCGATGCCGAGGAGTCGATCCAGCTCCACACCTCGATGTTCGAGGTCAGGCCGATCTTTGCTCAGCTGGCCGGCCTGCCCGCGAGACCGACAAGGCAGCAGATAGCGAGAGCAGTCGACGCAGGCCGCGTGCTCGTCCGCATCCGCCTCCGATAGACGACGAAGCCCCGCCCGGGTGGGCGAGGCTCCGGCGCTGAGTGGGCCGTCGTTCAGATCGGGCCGCTCCCCGTCCTTCGTCGACCCATGATCATGCTGACCAGCAGCACCAGAACGACTGCACCGACCACGGCGGTGACGATCGTGCTGATGTCGAACACTCCATCCATCGGGTCATTGCCGGTCACCTGACTGACAACCCATCCGCCCAACAGGGCGCCGACGAGCCCGAGCACGACGTGCCCGATGACTCCCAGACCCTCGTCCCCCTTAACGAGCAGTCCGGCGAGCCAGCCAGCGATCGCACCAACGACGAGCCATGCAAGCCATTCCAAGGTTCCTACCTCCCATCCCACTGCGTTGGCCCTACGGCCCGATACCGGACCAAGTCCAGCCACCACCCGCGCAGCATTTGCACAAATCGGGCCAGTTCGTCATACATGAGCCTGCAAATGGAAGCCCTCACGCTGTCGGCCGAGGCGCGCTCAACCGCTGGCATCCTGCTGCTCGCGATCGTCGCCGTCGAGACCGGCGGGGTGTACATGTATCGGGTTCTGCGTCGACGGGTAGTGCTGACCCAATTCCAACAGGCATTCGCGCGGGCCGGGCACGCTCATGCCGGCGTCCTCGTCATCCTCAGCCTCGTCGTCCAGCTCTACGCCGATGCCGCGGCCCTCGACGGCGTCATCGCGAGCGTGGCCCGGAATGCGGTGCCCCTGGCCGCCATCCTCATGCCGGCAGGCTTCTTCTTCTCGTCGATGGGGGAGGGACGCACCGAGCCCAACCGATTCGTCTGGCTCCTGTACGCCGGTGCGGTCTCGCTCGGGCTGGGCGTGACCGCTCTGGGGGTGGCCCTGCTGACCAGCTGAGCCCGCTCGGGACGTTCGATGTTTCGCAATTGACGTCTATCAATTCCTCGAGCTCACCCTTCCGCCGTTGCTTCAACGCTGATCACGGGAGCATCCACAGGAGCAGCAATGACAGCGATCATCCAGACCGAGAAGCTCACCAAGTCCTATGGCCCGCATCGCGGGATCGTCGAGGTCGACCTCGAGATCCGCGAGGGCGAGGCCTTCGGCTTCCTCGGTCCCAACGGCGCGGGCAAGACGACGACGATTCGCACGCTGCTCGACCACATCCGCCCGACGAGCGGCCGGGCCACGATCTTCGGCATCGAGACGACCGTCGATCCGGTCGCAATCCATCGCCGGCTCGGCTACCTGCCCGGCGAGTTCGTGCTCTACGACAAGCTGACCGGCGGCCAGACGATCGCGTACTTCGCCAACCTGCGGGGCAACGTCGACGCGGTCTACCAGGCCGCCCTCATCGAGCGGCTCGACATCGACCCGTCCCGCAGGTTCAAGGAGTACTCGAAGGGCAACAAGCAGAAGGTCGGGCTGGTGATCGCGCTCCAGCATCGGCCGGAGCTGCTCATGCTCGACGAGCCGACATCGGGCCTCGACCCGCTCGTGCAGCAGGAGTTCTACACGGTCATCCGCGAGGCAAAGGCGGAGGGCCGCACGGTCTTCATGTCGAGCCACATCCTGAGCGAGGTCGAGAAGACGTGCGACCGCGTGGCGATCATCCGTGAAGGTCGCCTGGTACGAGTCGACCGCGTGGACGCGCTGCGCGACATGGCGCACCACCAGGTCGAGCTCGTATTCACGGGCCCGGTGCCGACGGCCGAGTTCGAGGCGCTGCCCGGCGTCAGCGACGTCACGGCCGAGGATCACATCCTCCGCATGCGCGTCTCAGGGGCGATCGCGCCTGTCGTCCAGGCTGCCGCCCGTTATGAGCTCAGCGACTTCGTGAGTCGCGAGCCGTCGCTCGAGGAGGTCTTCCTCTCCGAGTACGCGCCGCCAGCAACCGGCGCCGGTGAGGTGGCCGCGCGATGACCGCCGGCACCGCACCGCTCATTCGGGTCTGGCCCTGGAGCCGCATCTACGGCCTCGGCAGCGTCTTCGCCAAGACGCTGCGTGACTCGCGGCGGGCGACGCTGATCGTCGGCGGCGTCACTGGCCTCCTCATCCTGGCGGTCGCGGCGGGGGTGGCCAGCCAGTTCTCGACGCCCGAGGCACGAGAGGAGATCAGCAACATCATCGCTGCCGTCCCACCGGTCCTGCAGGGCCTGGCCGGGAAGCCGGTCAACGTCGAGACCCTGGGCGGGTACGTCCAGTACAAGTACGGCGGGTTCCTGCCGCTCATGACCGGGCTCTGGTCGATCCTCGCCCTTTCCGGGACGCTCGCCGGGGAGACGAGCCGCGGCAGCCTTGACATCCTGGCCGCCGGCCCGATCGGCCGTCGCAGGATCGCGATCGAGAAGATCCTGGGCCACGTGACCCCGCTCGCGATCGCCATGGCCCTGATCGGCGGGCTGACCGCCGTCGCCGGGAGCGCCTTCGCCGCGCTGGAGGGCGACGAGATCCCGGTCGGGGCAGCGTTCGCGTTCGCGGCGTGGCTCGGCCTCATGGCGCTCGTCGCAGGTTCGATCGCCTTCGCCCTCGCGCCGTTCGTCGGTCGCGGGGCGGCGGCCGGCATCGCCGGCGCCGTCATGTTCGCCGGCTTCCTCCTCAATGGCTACCAGACGGCGATCCCGGAGCTGGCGCCGTTCGCGAACCTGACCTGGTTCGGATGGACCGATGATCACATCCCCCTCGGCGGTCGCTATGACTGGCCGTCGATGGGTCTCGTGTCCCTCGTGGCGCTCGCATTCCTGGCCGTGGGCACCGAGGCATTCGTGCGACGCGATCTCGGAGTCACGACCTCGATCCCGACCCCGCGCCTGCCTCGCCCACTGCTCGGGCTCGGCGGGCCCACCGGTCGGGCGGCCAGCGAGCGGCTGTCGACGTCGTTCTGGTGGGGGATCGGCCTTGGCATCTTTGGCCTGGTCATCGCGAGCTCGGGCGGGTCGTTCATCGAGCAGATCGGGGAGTCGCCGGTCTTCACGCAGGCGATCTCGACCCTGTTCCCGGGCATCGACTTCGGGACGATCGGCGGGTTCCTGCAGCTCGTGTTCATCGAGTTCGGGCTCGTCATTGTCGGGCTCGCGGCCGCCGCGCTGGTCGGCGGCTGGGCGTCGGACGAAACTTCCGGGCGGCTCGAAATGCTCCTCGCAACGCCGCTCGCCCGGGTGCGGTGGCTCGTCTCGGGAGGGGTCGGGGTGTTCACCGGCATCGCGGTGATCGTGGTCGTCACCGCGCTCGGCATCGCCATCGGGACGCTCATTGCAGGTGGCGAGCTCGGAATCCCGGTTGCCGGCACGCTCGCCATCGGGCTCTACGGCGCGGCGCTCGCGGGCGTCGGCCTCGCGGTCGGTGGCCTGATCGGGACGGCGTACGCGGGTCCCACCGTTGCCGGGCTCACGATCGTGACGTGGCTCCTGGACCTCATCGGTCCCGTGCTCAGTCTCCCGGACTGGTTCCAGGGGCTCGTACTGAGCAGCCACATGGGCCAGCCGATGGTCGGCGTCTGGGATGCAGGGGGAATCGTGGCCTGCCTCGTCCTCGCCGTCGGCGGGCTGGTCCTCGGCGCCTGGGGCTTCGCTCGGCGAGACGTCCGGTCCTGACGTCCAAGGGCGTGGCGGCTCCCGCGGCCCACGCCCAACCTGATTCAGCCCGTTCAGCCCTCGGCCAGTAGCGCCTCGAGGCGGTCCCAGGTCTCGATCGCACCGCCGACCAGATGAGCCGGATCCCGGGCCAAACCACCTGCTCCGATCGTGACCAGCAGCACTGTGCTGCGAGCTGCCGTTTCGCCACGCTCTCCGGTGAGAACGAATGTTCGTAAGGAGGATGGATCGGTGTCCAAGGCAACAGTGACAAGGATCTTTCTGAGCAGCGTGGTGGCTGTCGTCGCCGGCGCCGTCTTGGCGTTCGCGGCGGTGTGGATCGCGTTTGTAAACGGCGCGTTCGTGATGAGCGGTCCGGACGTGATCGGCGTTACATCGACGCCGTTGGCGTGGTCGATCGTTGGGCTCGGGGTCGTGGCCGTGCTGGCCATGATGGCCGGCTTCATCGGCGGCCTGGTGTCGTGGATCGGCGCGCTGCTGAACACCGCGCAGCTCGAGGACAAGACGTGGTTCATCGTCCTCCTCGTGCTTGGAGTACTCAGCTTCGGGCTGGTCGCGATGATCGCGTATGTCACCGCGGGGCCGGATGGCGAGAAGCAGATGGCCGCACGCGCGTTCCACGCGCCTGCCTGATCGAACGATCAGTCGCCGGTCAATCCGCCCTTCTCAGGGAGAGGGCGGATTGACTTTGGGGCGCTCGGCGCCGCGACAGATGATCCAGTCGAACGTGGTCGGAGCCACCCGGCTCGCCTCTGCGCAGTGGCGACCCGGGAAGGTTCGGCAGTGACTCCCGGTTGGCCAGCAATTGTGTCTGCTTGACGGAGTCTGACCCTTCCTTCCCGGGTCGCAGCAAGATGGTCTGCGAACGCACTTGCGGGCGACAGGGCCGAACGGACCGATATGGAGGGCCGCCCGGACCGTGGCCGTCAGGCGATCCAACGGCGCCCCAGCGCGCGCGCTATCTGTGCCCCCACGGCGGGCGCGAGGGCCACACCCCCCACGAGCACCCATTCGCCAGCACTCAGGGGCGACGCGCGGAATGCTTCGGCCAGCGGCGGGAGGTAGGGGATCGCGGCTTGGGCCGCTATGACCAGCACCACGGCGATTGCCAGGAAGCCGTTGAGCGGCAGGCGCTGGACGGGGACCACCAAGCTGCGGTTGGCGTAGGCGCGCACCACCTGACCGACCGCCAGGGCGCTGAATGCCACCCATCTGGCATGGTCGAGCCCGCCACCCACCACCAGCATCAGCGCCAGCGCGGCCCCGGCGCTGAAGCCGCCGGCGAGGGTCACGCCGGCCAGGATTCCGCGGTCGAGCAGCGGTTGAACTCGCGGCCGTGGCGGCCGACGCATGGCGCCGGGCTCCTCTGGCTCGCGCTCGAAGGCGATCGAGGTCGAGAGGTCGATGAACAGCTCCGCCCACAGGATCTGGATCGGCAACAACGGCTGCCCGAAGCCGACGATGGTCGCAATCAGCACGAAGCCGAGCAGCGCCACGTGCGTGGAGAGGAGGAAGACGAGGCCCTTCTGAACGTTGGCGATGATGCGCCGACCCTCCCGAAGGGCGTGCATCAGGGTCGCGAATGAGTCATCGCCCAGGACCAGGTCCGCTGCCTCGCGCGCGACGGCGGTGCCGCTGCCCATGGCCACCGCCACGTCGGCGCGATTCAGCGCCGGAGCATCGTTCACGCCGTCGCCCGTAACCGCCACCGTCCGATCGGCGAAGCGAGCTGCATTCACCAGCCGCAGCTTGTCGTCGGGGCTGGCGCGCGCCACCACGTGCAGCTGCGGGAGCTCCGCCGCCAGGCGTCGATCGTCCCAGGTCGCAAGCTCCGCGCCCGTCACCACGCGCCCGAACGGCATCGCTGCCGCGCGCGCGATGGAGGCCGCAGTGCTCGGATGGTCCCCGGTGACCATGATCGTCTGGATGCCGGCGGCCGCGGCGCTCGCCACGGCTTCAGCAATTTCCGGGCGCAACGGATCACGGAAGGCGAGCAGCGCCTCCAGCCGCCAGGGTTCGCCATCCGTCCGCGCTGCCAGGAGCAGCAGCCGACTGCCGCGATCCGCCTCGCCAGCGACGAGCCGGTGCCAGGCCTCGTGGGCCGCTGAGGCCACTCTCTCGCCGGCCAGCTCGAGGATTGCCTCCGGGGCACCGCTGGCCAGCGAGCGGCTGCCTCGCTCGGTGCGGTACACGACCAGGCAGTAGGGGTGGCGCTCCGTGGCCGGTTCGCAGCTCACCAGCGCGGTGGCGTCGAGCGCCGCCGTTTCACCGTCCGCTTCTTGGGCGCGGCGGATCGCGTTCGGGAAGGCGCCGGCCGCACCCAGCCGCGCGGCCTGCCAGGCATCGGCCTCGGCGCGCAGCGCGTCTGCCAGCAGGCGGGAGCGATCGGGACCGGTCGGCACCTCACCGTGTGGGGTTAGGAGCGCCGCGACTTCGAGGCGGTTCCGCGTCAGAGTCCCGGTCTTGTCGGTCAGGATCAGGTCGACGGCGCCGAGCGTCTCCTGGGCATTCAGGCGCCGGACCAGCACGCCACGCCGCAGCAGGCGATACGCGCCCAATCCGAGGATGACCGCCAGCAGGACCGGCGGCTCCTCGGGTATGGCCGCGATCGCGGCGGCGATCCCGGCCAGCAGGTTCTGGCCCGGCGGATTGCCGCGCAGGAAGCCGAGGCCGACGGTGATGGCGACCAGCGACAGCGCAGCTACGAGGAGGATGCGGACCAGGCGGTCGAGCTCGGCCTGGACCGGCGAGCGGCGCCGCTTCACCGATCGGAGGGCGCCGGAGATGTGGCCCACCTCGGTCTTGCGACCGGTGGCGACGACCACCGCCTCGGCGCTGCCGCCGACGACGCTGGTCCCCGCGTACACCATCGAGCGGCGCTCAGCGAGCGATGCGCCGGCCGGATCGGGCATCGAGGTGGCTGGCTCGGGCAACGACTCTCCGGTCAGAACACTGCGATCGATAACGGCGCCCTGCGTCGTCAGGATGCGTGCATCGGCGGCCACCAAGTCGCCACTGCTCAACAGCAGTACGTCGCCGGCCACAACCTCGCGGGCGTGGATCTCGATCGGCTGGCCGTCGCGTCGCACGCGCGCCCGCGGGGCGGAGGCCGCGCGCAGCGCCTCGAGAGCGCGCTCGGCGCGGTAGCCGGTGACGACATCGGCGCCCACGATCGGGACGAGCCCGGCCAAGACCAGCACGCCGTCGCGCACCTCGCCGAGCAGCACGGCGAGCACGCCGGCAGCCAGCAGCATGAGGATGAACGGCTCGGTCGCCGCCTTCCAGATCATGGCCAGCAGCGAGGGTCGTTCGGGCGGGGCGAGCTCGTTTGGCCCGGTCTCGACGAAGCGCCTCACGGCTTCCGTCTGGCTCAGACCCTGCTCGGGGTCCACGCCGAGGCCAGCCGTCACCTCCGCGGGCGGCCGGGCATGCGGGGCGGCGCCGGCCTCAGCGCGGAGGGTCATCCCGCGCCGGCGTTGCAGAATCCGTCATCAGCAGCTCTCCATTTCCGCGTCGCGAATCCGGGTCGGCAAGACAACATCGGCTCCGGCCAAGGTCGCCCCCAGGGCCGTCCATGCCATCCGCTGCCGCTCCGCTCCACAGCCGCATGTCACTTTAGGGGTGTCCATACGACACGCTCGGCTGGCGCTCTCAGGCGAGGGCGCCAGCCACCTGCCGGGCGATTACGAGGTCCTCTCGAGCTGCAATGCGAATCACGGCGAGCCCGTCGCGTGCGGCGATCACGGCGTCTGAGCCATTGGCCGGCTCGGTCGGCTCCGGCACCCCAAGCACCGCCAGGCAGGCGCAGATTCGCTGGCGCATTCGATGCGAGTGCTCGCCGACCCCGCCGGTGAAGACGAGCGCGTCCAGCCGCTGCAGGCCGGTCGCCACCGCGGCGATCCCGGCTGCGGCGCGATGGGCGAACATCTCAAGGGCGAGCTGCGCTCGCGCGTCACCGGTGTCCGCGGCTTCCTCGAGCGTCCGCACGCTGGCACTGCTGCCCGAGACGCCAAGGAGGCCTGAGCGATGAGCGATCGCGTCGTCCAGCTCGTCGACCGTCAGCCGACCGGTGGCGAGCGTGTGCAGGAGGATGCCGGGATCGACCGAGCCCGATCGCGTGCCCATCATCAGCCCCTCCAGCGGCGTCATCCCCATGCTCGTGTCCACCGATCGCTCGCCGGTGACGGCCGTGACGGAGCACCCCGAGCCAAGGTGGGCGACGACGAGCTGGAGATCGGCGCGCGGTCGACCCAGCAGTTCCGCTGCTCGCTCGACCGACCAGGACACCGACAGGCCGTGGAAGCCGTAGCGACGGATGCCCCAGTCGGCGTACCACGCCTCGGGCAGCGGATAGCGACGCACCGCGTCGGGCAGGCCGGCATGGAAGGCAGTGTCGAAACAGGCGATGTGCGGCACGTCGGGCAACAGCCGGCGGCCCGCTTCGATGGTGTCGGCGGCGACCGCGTTGTGGAGTGGCGCCAGCACGTCGAGCTCGCGGATCGCTGGCAGCACCACATCGTCGACCTCGACTGGCCCAACGAACCGGCTGCCGCCGTGAACGACTCGATAGCCGACCGCGTCTATCGGCTCAGTTGAACCACCGAGCTCGCCGACCACCCTCTGCAGGTCGTCCTCGCGGCCAGCTTGGCGCGTCGCGTCCGATCCCCAGTCGCGTTCGACCCGTGCCAGCGTGCGGACGCCCGGCTGGTCGACGAGCGACGCCTTGAGCGAGCTCGACCCAGGGTTCAGAACGAGGATGCGCATCTGTGTGGAGGAGGCTCAGTCCGGCCAGGTCCAGTTGCGAATCTCCGGGGGGTCCTCGCCGTGGTCCCGCGTGTACGCGCGCGCGGCAAGCCGGCGGTCCTCCATCTGTTGCCGCACGCCGCCTGCGCGCTCGACCAGCCCGGGCACCCGGTCGATGACGTCCATAACCAGCCGGAAGCGATCGAGGTCGTTGAGCATCGCCATGTCGAACGGGGTGGTGGTCGTGCCCTCCTCCTTGTAGCCGCGCACGTGCAGGTTGGCGTGGTTGGTGCGCCGATAGGTCAGCCGGTGGATGAGCCACGGGTAACCGTGGTACGCGAAGATGATCGGTCGATCCGGGGTGAACAGCGCATCGAACTCGGGATGCGTCAGGCCGTGGGGGTGCTCCCGGTCGTCAACCAGGCGCATCAGGTCGACGACGTTGACGACCCGCACCTTCAGTTCGGGCAGGTGCTGGCGCAGCAGATCGGCCGCCGCCAGCGTCTCGAGGGTTGGGACGTCGCCGGCGCAGGCCAGGACGACATCGGGCTGTTCATCGCCGTCCGAGCCGGCCCAGGCCCAGATGCCGATGCCCCGCGTGCAGTGCAGGATCGCCTCGTCCATTGGCAGCCAGCTCGGCGCCGGCTGCTTGCCGGCCACGATGACGTTGACGTAGTTCGTGCTGCGCAGGCAGTGTTCCGCAACGCTCAGCAGCGTGTTGGCGTCGGGCGGCAGGTAGACGCGGATGACGTCCGCCTTCTTGTTGACGACGTGGTCGATGAAACCCGGATCCTGGTGGCTGAAGCCGTTGTGGTCCTGGCGCCAGACGTGGCTGCTGAGCAGGTAGTTGAGCGATGCGATCGGGCGGCGCCAGGGGATATCGCGCGTCGTCTTCAGCCACTTGGCATGCTGATTGAACATCGAGTCGATGATGTGGATGAAGGCCTCGTAGGAGTTGAAGAGGCCGTGTCGGCCGGTGAGCAGATAGCCCTCCAACCAGCCCTGGCAGAGGTGCTCGCTCAGGACCTCCATCACGCGGCCGTCGGGAGCCAGGTGCTCGTCGACCGGCAGCCGCTCGGCGACCCATGCCTTGTCGGTGACCTCGAACACGGCAGACAGCCGGTTGGAGGCTGTCTCGTCCGGCCCGAAGAGCCGAAAGGTCTGGGGATTGAGTCCGATGACGTCGCGCAGGAAGCCGCCCAGGATACGCGTGGCCTCCGCGAAGGGGCTTCCTGGCGCCGGCACCTCGACCGCGTAGTCCCGGAAGTCCGGGAGGCGGAGGGGCTTGAGGAGCTCGCCGCCGTTGGCGTGCGGGTTGGCGCTCATGCGCCGTGTTCCGGATGGGGGCACGACGGCGAGCTCGGCGACGGGCGCGCCCCGCTCGTCGAACAGCTCCTCGGGTCGGTAGCTGCGCAGCCACTCCTCGAGCAGCTGCAGCTGGCCCGGGTCGCTACGCACGTTGGCCAATGGCACCTGGTGACTGCGCCAGGTGTTCTCGACCGGCTTGCCGTCCACCTCGACCGGTCCGGTCCAGCCCTTCGGGGTGCGCAGCACGATCATGGGCCAGCGGGGGCGCTCGCTCGACCCGCCGGTGCGGGCGGCGCGCTGGATGGCCCCGATCTCGTCGAGGACCGTGTCCAGGGTCGCGGCGAGCTGCTGGTGCACGACGCTCGGCTCATCCCCGCTGACGACATGGACGGTGTGGCCGTAGCCCTCCAGCAGTCGGCGCAGCTCGTCGTCCGGGATGCGCGCCAGGACGGTGGGATTGGCGATCTTGTAGCCATTGAGGTGCAGGATGGGGAGGACGGCACCGTCGCGGTGCGGGTCGAGAAACTTGTTCGAATGCCAGCTGGCGGCGAGCGGCCCGGTCTCCGCCTCGCCGTCGCCAATGATGCAGGCGACGAGCAGATCGGGGTTATCGAAGGCAGCGCCGTAGGCATGGGCCAGGGCATAGCCCAGCTCGCCGCCTTCATGGATGGAGCCCGGCGTTTCGGGCGCCACGTGACTCGGCACCCCCCCGGGGAAGCTGAACTGGCGAAACAGCTGGCGCAGCCCGGCAGCGTCGCGGGTGATGTGAGGATAGCGCTCGGTGTAGGTCCCCTCCAGGTAGGCGTTGGCGAGCACTCCCGGCCCGCCGTGACCCGGGCCAGTGATGTACATCGCGTTCAGATCGCGTTCCCGGATGGCGCGATTGAGATGGACGTAGACCAGGTTCAGACCCGGAACCGTGCCGAAGTGACCCAGCAGCCGCGGCTTGATGTGTTCGGCTCGTAGCGGCTGGCGGAGGAGCGGATTGTCGAGCAGGTAGATCTGTCCGACCGATAGGTAGTTCGCGGCACGCCAGTACGCGTCGGTCCGCCGCAGCGCGTCGCCGTCGAGCGGGCCGGCCGGTGCCTGTGAGCGCGGCTGGCTGGCGGTGGTCATCGGTGGGTCCTCGAGGCGGTGCCCGAACAGGCTACCAACCTAGCATCGTGCCGAGCATGACGTGACGCGACCGGCCCCGCGGACCTGCCCCGTCGACGCAGAACACGAACCCCGAGCAGCAGGAATGGCCGGCGCGCACCGAATCAGCCGCGCAGGGGCCGTGGTCGGTCGCGGGCCACCAGCGACGCAGCGCCAGGCTGAGGATCTTCAGGCTCGGCCGGCTCCAGGGCGGTGTCGTCGAATTCCCAGGTCAGGTCGTTCGCGACGCCGTCGACGCCCTCGACGATGCGGATGAGCTTCTCGAGGATCGTGGCGGTTGAGCGACGGTCGACGGTCCCCGCGATCCGGACCAGGCCTTCGCGGACCTCGACCCGCAGCTCCTCCGGATTCAACCACATGGTGTGCCCGATGACGTCGTCGCGCACGATTCGGAGGATCTCGTCGTCCCGCATCAGGTAGCCGCGCACGAGGTCCGCCCTGGTGACCATCCCCACGAGTTGTCCCGCGTCCGTCACCGGCAGCCGATTGACGCCGCGGTCCACCATGAGCGCCGCGGCCTCGCGGAGGGGACGATCGGCGTCGACGGTGATCACCGGAGCGGTCATTGCCTGCCCCACCGTTGTGGCGGCTCGCTGCCGCAGCTCCCAGGCGCTCGGTCGCTCGCCGAAGATCCAGTCCAGTGGCGTGCGCTGGCCCAAGGGTCTGCCGACCTGCTTCGCGACGAGGTCCGCTTCGGATACGACGCCGACGACCTCGCCGCTCTCGTCCACCACGGGCACGCCGCTGATCCGCCGCTCCACCAGCAGCTGGGCGAGGTCCTTGAGCCGCATGTGCGGCGGCACGCTCACGACCTCCCTGGTCATCACGTCACGGACCTTCATCGGCGTTGCCTCCTACCCGGCGGGCGTAAGGACGGCCAGCGGAAGCCGAGCTGGCTGGCGCGCGTCGGCGTGCACGGTGCCTCGCATGACCAGCACCGAGCAGCGCGAGTGCACGAGAACGTGGTGCGCCACGCTTCCGACGAGCAGGCGCTGAAGGTCGCCCAGCCCGCGGGAGCCGGTGATGATCATGTCGCTGGCAAGGTCGCTCGCGGCTCCGACGATCTCCTCTGCCGGCTCGCCACGGCGTACGAGCGGTTCGGCGCGCCACCCGGCTTCCGACAGCTCGGCTGCGACGTCCTCTGCCAGCTGGCGGTGATGCGCGAGATCACCGTCCCGGCCCTCCCGTTGGTCGGAGCTGACGACGGCCCACGGCGTCACGAATGCCTCTCCACCGAATCCCTTTCCCCTGGCGACGCTCAGCACGTCGACCGGTGCATGGCGGAAGACGCCCCACCGCGCCAGGATGGGCGGAATCGCACGTGCGCTGGCCGACCCATCGGTCGCGAGCAGGATGCGCGAGACGCGTGGCGCTCGGGCGACCAGCACCGGGCAGACGGCATGGTCCGCCACCACCGCCGAGACCGACCCGAGCAGCGCGCTGGCCGCCGGCCCTCGACCCCGGTTGCCTACCACGATCAGGTCCGCCTGCAGCTCTCGCCCGGCCGCGAGCAGCAGGTCCGCTGGCAGGCCACGCGCGACGCGAACCTGCGCCGCATAGCCACGGCGCCGGAGCGGCTCGGCCAGCCCGTCGAGAATGGCCTCCATCTCGCCGGCCAGCACCCCGGGCTCCGGCACCCCGAGCAACCGGATCATCGAGCCATGCGGCCACGGCGTGCTGGCGACCAGTTCGTGCGCCCGCAGCGATACCGCCGACCCGTCAATTCCGATCACGACGCGCATCTGGACCTCCTCATGCGGCGATATCGATCACGAACTCTTCAATGCCGTCGGCCTGTTGGTGGACCGTCACGTGCGGACCGGCGCCGAACGCGACGCGCCGCATCGGGATGTTCGTCCCGAACGTCGTTCCTACCAGCCGGCGAATGCCCCTGCGCCGGGCGGACAGGACCGCCGCGTCCATGAGAGCCGTGCCGATCCCACGGCCCTGGAGCTCATCTGCCACCGCGAACGCGACCTCCTCAGCGCCGCTGCCATCGGCCTCCATGCAGACGTGGCCGACGATCGCGCCATCGTCGCGGCCGGCGTGGCTGAGGACGGCCACAACGCCATCGCGCTGCTCGTGGTCGACGGCGGCGAAACGCCGCGCCGTGGTTGGGTCGATAGCCGGGCAGATGCCCAGGAAGCGGGCGTATCGGGCCCGAGGAGAGAGGGCTGCGTAGAAGGCCAAGATGCCGTCCGCGTCGCTCGATTCGATCGGTCGGATTGTGACCTTGGCATCGCGGGCGACCGGGATCGTCGACCCGCGGGTGACTCGCGGTGGGGTGGCGGTTGCGCTCATTGGTTGGCCTCTTCGTCCGCCCTGATAGTCGCTGCAACCCCATCCGTGGGGCAGGGCCGTTCGTCACCATCGGCCGGGACCGATGGCACCCACGCGGCGACCAGACGAGCAGATCCTGGGCGGGACCGATGGGCGTGCGCTCGTCACGACCGGCAGCTCGTTCCCGGGGGCGACGCTGGTGAGCGGCCGAAGGACGATTGGGCAGGCGAAGTCGCGGCGGTCGCCGGAGCGGCCGCCGCGAGGAATCGGGCTTACTTCGGTCCTAGATGGGCCGTGGCTCCACGATGTAGGCGCCGCCCGTCCATAGGCGGGCCACCACGTCCACCACGCCGCCGAGGACGAATCCGCCGATCAATGCCGGCAGGACATACAGCCCCTCAATGGCCGGTCCCCAGGTGCTCACCGTACCGAACGCCTCACTGCCGAGCCAGCCGCCGACAAGAGCTGCCGCTGCGGTGAAGATCCACTCATAGCCGATGGTGGTCCGGCCGATGTACTGCGCGATTGCGCCAAAGACCAGGGCGCCAAGGACGAGCACGATCGTCTCGAACAAGGTCATCCCAACGTTCCAGCCGAACAATTCGAGCATTGCTCCAAACCTCCTCGTGGTGCAAAATCGTCGACCGCTTCGACCTTGGCGCATCCTGGCAACCCGCCTCAAGTGCCATCGGTCGCCTTTGAGGCTGCCATTCGGCACCGATCGGTCCTTTCGGCTCTGCTGGGACGTGATGGAACGATCACTCCCGGTTGGGGCGACGGGCAGCGGTCAGTGAACGCGCACTCGACCTCGGGCGCCTGGTCGATCTGCCGCCGTTTGTCCTGCTGTTCGGGAGCTCGCCCTCGACCTGGCTGGAGTGCGGGAACGGCAGCTGCGGCCCGAAGCGCGATCCGCTCGATCTGGCTGTCAAGTACGAGGAGGGGCTACGGCCGGGGCCTCTTCGACCGGTTCAGCAGCAGTCCTCCGACCAAGGCGCCCAGAACGGTAAGGAACGGAACGAGGTTCCAAAGCAGGCCCTGGGTTTCCCGGACCCAACCCGACGCGTCCTCCAGCATTGGATTCACGAGAATGTAGACAACCGCCCCGGTGGCGAATCCGACTATGCCTCCGCCAAGGATTCCCAGCGCCACTCGTCCATTCATGGCCGCACTATGACCGATCGACGGGTTGGCTGGCTCCGACCGCTCGGGCACCTCAGCTCGACAAGGACGTCGGCCACTCCATGTTCTCGCCGTGAGCTGCTCGCCACCTCGTGCTTCCTCGACCAGCCAGCCGAGGAAGCGATACACGGCGTAGTTGCGGGCGAGAACAATTCGGGCGTATTGGCTCGGCGATATCGAGCTATGTGGCTCTACCGCTGCTCCCGACCCGTCGCAGACGATGGCAAGTGCGGACGGCCGGCTGACAAGTCCGCAGAAAGGAGGTGGCGAAATGCAGTGGGATCTCGGACTCCAGGGCCTGGGGCTGCTCATCGTCATGTCTCTCGGCTTCGGCGCCATAGCCCAGCTGGTGGTTGGGAGGGTGACGACCCGCTGGCTGTGGCTCATCGCCGCAGCGACCTACTTCGTCGCGGGCCTGTTCACCAGCGAGGTCTGGTTTGGGTGGGCGACGGAGGCGGAGCTGCAGCCGAACATCGACGGTCTGTCGTTCGACGAGGCGCTGCTCGGTGGGCTCGTCGCTGGCATCCTGGCCGTGCTGGCAACTTGGTATGGGACGAGGAGAGGCAGGCTTCTACGGCCGCGGGCGGCCTGACCATCCGCGGCCCGCGTAGAGCCGGTCTCGGACCCGCTGACCGGCTCTACAGCGAAACGGATGGCAGTTCGGGCCGACTGGCTCGTATCGAAGATGACCTTTGACCCGTGCGGCCGCTTGGTGCGCGCCGCATCATGCGCTCGACCCAGAGAGGTCGGAAGCCGAAATCCGGAAGGAACGCTCGAAAGGGCAGACCCTAAGGGATAGGTGGACGAAGATCTCTCCGGGTCGTTTCGTGGATGACGGTCTCCTGCGTCCCCGGGGCGGTGCAGCTGACCGCGATGACGACAACACCATGCAGACCAGCGTGACCAACGCGCGGACGGACTGTCGGAGCGCGTTCGGGTTGCGCATCGGGCGCCACCTCCAGCCTGAAGGTGGCCGTCGCAGCCGACAGATGCTAGGGCGCATGGTCGCGCAGCGGCGGGCTGAAGGTCACCAACGCGCGGGTCATGGTCCAATCGGCAGCCAGATCGGGTCCACATGACCCTTGCGCTCGATCGATGCAGCCGACAGCCTGCTGGCATGGCCGAGAATCGCGACGCGGTCCTGCCTCGGGTGCGAGAGCAAGCCGTACCCGGCGAGACGGGCTATGCCCTGGTGTGGATCGACAGCAAGCTTGCCCGGATCCTGCGCTGGCGCGGTCGGGTCGTGACCGAGAAGCTCGACTCGAACCTCCCGCCCCACGTGCGTGGTACGGCGCACGTCCGCCACGACCCGCTAGTCCGCCACGGTGGTTCGGGCCGCGGGCAGGATGACGCGGAGCGCCGGCGTAACGAGCACCTCCGAGCCTTCCTGGACGCCGTGGCCGATCGGCTGGGCGATGACGACCAGATCGAGGTCCTCGGCACGGGGACGGTTGGCGAACGGCTGGCCACGCTACTCAGGCGGCAGACCGCGCGACGGCCCTCACCGCCCAGCATCATGGTGCTGCACTCCATGCCGCTCACACCCCGCCAGTTGGCCGCGCGCCTGCGGCAGCGCCTCGGCCTGGATCGTCGCCGCCGGACGGTGGGCGCGTATCGGTGGAGCGGCGAGCTGCCGCTGACTCGGTCCGGTGGGATAACCGGGCCCCGCAGGGTGCTCGAGAAGAACCCGCCGAGCGTCGGTCGGACCGACCCAGAGCAGGACTGAGCGGCTCAACCCAGGCGCAGCGGATCCAGCGCGTAGGCGCAGGCCGGGCGCAACGTCGTGGGGCTCGGGTCGCGCAGTGGCCCGAACCGGCCGCAGAACCAAGAGTCCGGTTCTGGAAGAGTCGTTAGGCCTGCGATCAAGCCCAGCGGCAGGCAGCGCAGCGATTCCGCCACGCTGGTGCCGGAGTTCCTCCTGGTACGGGCCGCTCGGCACTGGCTCCGGCGCGTGCGGTCGGGCATCGTCTGTTGGGGAACGATGGGAGGCCGAGATGAGGAGCATGGAGACCCGTTCTGGGAGGGCGGCCAGCCGTGGGCTGCAACGCCGCGAGGTGTGGGTGCACGAGAAGGGGCTGCCCCACATCTGTCGCCAGCCGCTGGTCGACCACCTGGGACAGCGGATGCTGGTCGCCACCGACCTGAGCGACGACTCAAGCGATGTCGACGCGCGAGCGATCGAGCTCGCGGAGATGGCGGGCGCACGTCTGTTGGTCCTCGCCATCGTCGCGCCCCAAGCCATCACCGACGACTCGCACCAGAAGCGCCTGGACGCGCTGCTCGGTCGCGCCCGCCGGCGCGGGATTGAGGCGGAGGGCAGAATCGTCATGGGTGATCCGGCCGATGCCATCCTGCGCGCGGCCATCGCCAGCCGGGCAGATGCGATCGTCATTGGCGACGCCCAGTGGCGCGGATGGAAGAACGCGGGCTGTGTCTGCG
Organism: Candidatus Limnocylindria bacterium; assembly: GCA_036397815.1. Classification (GTDB taxonomy): domain Bacteria; phylum Chloroflexota; class Limnocylindria; order QHBO01; family QHBO01; genus DASQFY01. The sequence continues at coordinate 11,790 of DASWIE010000116.1, read as the reverse complement.
GGCATGTCATCCTCCACGCGCCCTGCCGGGTGCTCATCACGCACGGGCGTACGGCGGCGTGAGCGTTGGTGAATGTCGGAGCGAAGGATTCGACGCTTCAGGCTGCTGCCACCCGGGGTGGGGCGATGAACTCTCCGCGGTACGCCCCGGGCGGGTTGCAGGTGGAACACGACCATCCTCGGATCATGGTCGACCGCGGTCCGAGATCTGCACTAGCGGCCGGCGGGCTTGACGCCTGGCTGCTGACCGACCAGCGGGCCGAGCTCATCCGTGAGGTTGAGACCCGTGCAGGCGACAGTTCGGCTCTAATCCCGCGCGGCAGGCGCGTCGCCGGACCGCCTGCCTGGCACGATTGCGATTCGCATCAGGCTGCCGCTGGAGCGGACTGGGTAACCGCAGTGGCCGCATCGCCCACCAGGCCGGGAGCCGGGATGCTGTTGCGCACAACCAGCACCGAGCAGGACGCGTGAAGCAGGACGTTGCGCGCCACGCTGCCGAGGATGACGCGCTCCACGCCGTGGAGGCCACGCGTACCGGTCACGATGAGGTCGACGCCCCGACGGCGCGCGGCAGCGATGATCTCGTGCGCCGCATCTCCAGCCAGCACGGTGGAGGTCGCCGGAATCCCACGTTCGTCGAGCCGCTCCGCCATCTCCTCGGCGAAGCGGCGGTGACGATCGAGAAGTTGTTGGCGGTCCTCGGTGAAGTCGTAGCGGCCGAGCGTGTAGACATCGGCGACGAGCTCGAAGGTTCGCTCCGGCGGCGGCGCGACGCTGAAGGCCTCGGCGGCGACGCCGCGGAACACACCCCATGTGCTGAGAAGGTCGGGAATCGCCCGCGCAACGTCGGACCCGTCGGTGGCGACGAGCAGCCGCGAGACCCGCTCGCCGCGTGCGACGAGCACGGAGCAGCTCGCCTGGTCAACGACCTCCGCCGAGACCGAACCGAGGAGCATGCTGGTCAGCGGGCCGCGGCCGCGCGAGCCGATGGCGATGAGATCGGTACCAAAGTCGCGCGCTGCGTCGATGATGGCGGTCGCCGGACGGCCCTCGATGACCCGCCGCTCGACCTCCCACGCGTGCTTCGTCAGCGGCTCCGCGAGCCGCTCGAGTTCCGCCGCCAGCTCGTCGCGGAGCGCGTCTTCTGCATCGCCGACCCACGGCATTCCGGCGCCCGGGCCGCCGCTCCAGTCGATCGGCGCCTGGTAGGCGGTCACGAGGTGAATGGCGGTCCCATCGGGCCAGGGCAGCCCCGCCACAAGGTCACGCGCCTGGATCGACGAGTCCGATCCATCGAGGGCCACGAGAATACGCATGGGAGTTCTCCTTTCGCGCGGCGGGCTGCACGATCGCCTGCCGATACATGGAGCCATCTAGTCCCCGTCACTCGCCACAGCCGTCCGGCCTGATCCGAGGGCCCAAAGGTCCCGACGGGGCCGACCGGTAGCTGCAGCCTTGGCCATCGAGCGCCGGACGGCCCGCGGAACGGGCGCATCGGCACTGGTCCGCCGGCAGCGAGCGGCGCAGGCTAGAGTCGCGGGAGTATCTCCCGCCGTCGCCCACCGCCGTCCTCCGGTAACGGAAACGGCAGGCGCGAAACGGCCGCCACGCGCTGGCGGCCGTCCCTCTGTGGGGACGGGACGTCAGCACGAACCAGTTTCGACGGCCGCGACACGCTGAGAGACGTGGAGGACTTCGGACCATGACCGATCGCCCCGCAGGCGGCCTGACGACCGACCTCTACGAGCTCACGATGGCGGCCAGCTACCTCCGCCACGGCATGACGGGGCAGGCGACCTTCAGCCTCTTCCTGCGGCACCTGCCGGCTGAACGCGGCTTCGTGGTTGCCGCCGGTGTCGACGAATGCGTGATGTTCCTCGAGGGGTTTCACTTCGAGCCCGATGAACTGGACTTTTTGTCCGAGCTGGGCTTCGACGATCAGGCGATCGAGCACTTTCGCGGGCTCCGCTTCTCCGGCAGTGTGCGCGCGGTCCCCGAAGGCACGGTGGTGTTCGCCAACGAGCCGATCGTGGAGGTCACGGCCCCGATCGCCGAGGCGCAGCTGGTCGAGACCTACCTCCTCAACCAGATCACCTTCCAGTCGGCGATTGCGACCAAAGCGGCGCGCTGTCGGATCGCGGCCGGCGGAGCGGATCTGATCGACTTTTCGTTCCGGCGCACGCATGGCGTGGAGGCGGGGCTGAAGGCCGCCCGCGTGTCGGCGATCGCGGGCTTCACCGCCACGAGCAATACCGCCGCCGCGCGCCGCTACGGCCTGCGAGCTACCGGCACCATGGCCCACTCCTACGTGCAGGCATTCTCAAGCGAGACCGAAGCGTTCGCCGCATTCGCCGCGGACTTCCCCGAGCGGGTGACGTTCCTGGTGGATACCTACGACACCCTGACCGGGGTTTCGCGCGCCATCGAAGTCATCCGCCAGCGCCGCCTCGCCGGCCAGCTGGCCATCCGCCTCGATAGCGGCGATCTGCTCGAGCTGTCGATCGCCAGCCGCCGGATGCTTGATGAGGCAGGGCTGCCGGAGGTGCGGATCGTCGCCAGCGGGAACCTCGACGAGTATGAGATCGAGCGGCTGGGGCAGCGGTCGGCCCCGATCGACGCGTATGGCGTGGGAACACGGATGGGTGTTTCGGCCGATGCCCCATACCTCGATAGCGTCTACAAGCTCGTGGCGTACGACGGGCGGCCGGTCATGAAGCTGTCACCGGGCAAGGCCACCCAGCCGGGTGCCAAGCAGGTCTATCGAACGGCTGGGCCGAAGCGCATCGGTCCCGATCTGCTGGCATCGGACCAGGAGCCTGCGCCGAGTGGCATGGTGCCGTTGCTCGTGCCGGTGATGGAGGGCGGACGTCGTCGCAACGCGCGGTCAGAGTCGGTCTTCGCCGCACGTGACCGCCTGGATGCCGATCTGGGGCGTCTGCCTGCGCAGGCGTTGCGGCTGGTAGGCCCAAAGCCGGTTGCGGTGGAGATCTCGCCGACGCTGCAGTCGCTCGCGGCGTTCGTTCGATCGGGCGTGCGCTGACGCTGGACGCGCGGCTGCACCCGGAGCCCAGCGGGAACCCGGAACCGGGGGTCCGGCTCGTGCCCTGGCTCGTCGTCCATCTTTGTTGACGGGTGAGGGACCAGCCGACCATGGCCCAGCCGCGCGCGCCGCTGGCGGCGTGACCGGGGGACGCCTTCCCGTTAAATGTCCGCCGGCCTACGGCCGCAGCTGCCGGATCGCGGTCGCGATCATGGGCGCAACCGGCACGACAACCTTGTCGCCTTCGGACGTGGGCTGCGGAAGCGTGTCGGTCACCCAGATCCGGCAGACCCCGGCATGGCGGAGTCGCTCGTCAGCTCCAGGCACGAACAGGCCGTGAGTCGCCGCCACGCGGATCTCGCGGCGGGCGCCGCCTCGGAGCAGCGCTTCGATGCATCCGGCGATGGTTCCGCCGGTGGTGATCATGTCGTCGACGATGAGGCATGGACGATCATGGACCTCGCCGACGACTTGCAACGACTCGGTCTGGCGACCGCTCAGCCGACGCTTGTGCACGACGGCCACACCGGTGTGCAACTCATCGGCGTACCGAGTGGCGAGGCCGAGCCGCCCGAGGTCGGGGGACACGATCACCACGTCGGGCGGCAGGTCGGGACGGACAGCGTTCAGGAGGCTTGGAAACGGGCTGAGGTCATCGACGGGGATGTGAAAGAAGCCCTCAATCTGTGGCGCATGCAGGTCGACCGCTAGAAGATGCGTCACCCCGGCCGTCTGCAGGAGCTGTGCGGCGAGGCTGGCCATGATCGGCTCGCGACGACCGTGCCGCCGATCACCTCGAGCGTAACCGACGTATGGAACTACGGCGATGACCCGTGCTGCGGCAGCTCGACGACAGGCGTCCGCCAGGGCCAGCAGCTCCACAAGATTCGCGTCCACCGGTGGCCCGGTGGGCTGCACGATGACGGCTGACAGGGCCCGAACCGGCTCGAGCAGCCTCACCGACAGCTCACCGTCGGGGAAGCGTTCGAGCGCGGTCGGTACGACCGGTGCGTCCAGGATCCGAGCGACGTCGGCGGCCAGCGCCGGATGAGCGGAGCCCGGAACGATCGCGATGTCGGACATCGGGTGACCGCCCATCTATCACCTCGACCGCGTTCTGAGGCCGAGGGGCGGCGGCAACGGCGAGGCGACGGACCAACCTGCTTCTCGGTCCAGGGTGGACATGCGCCAACGGTACCGGGAACGTCGCGAGGATCTGAGTGCGGAACGACCCGTTTCACACCGGCCGTGTGGCCCTTGCGCTCCGGACTGAGCATCGGCCAGGCTGACGGCGTGGATGCGTTCTCACCCTACCTCCCCATCTTCAAGGACCGACGCGAAGCCGGCGAGATGCTGACCGAAGCGGTCGAGGCACTGCCTGGGCTCAGAGACCCCATCGTCCTCGCCCTTCCGCGGGGTGGCGTTCCCGTCGCGTTCGAGGTGGCGATGCGGATTCACGCCCCCTTGGACGTGCTCATCGTTCGGAAACTCGGCACCCCGGGCCAAGAGGAGCTGGCCCTGGGCGCGGTCGCCAGCGGCGGCGGGGAGTACCTGAACGCGGAACTCATCGCCGAGCTTCACCTGCCGCAGCCGGTGCTGGATCGGATCCGCGGGCGAGAGATGGCTGAGGTCGAGCGTCGGAGCCGGGCCTACCGCGGGGATCTCCCGTGGCCGGTGCTGCGCGGACGGAGCGTAATCGTCGTCGACGATGGAGCGGCCACCGGCGCCACTGCGCTGGCGGCGATCGCTGCGCTCCGCCGCCAGCTTCCTGCCGAGGTTGTCATGGCACTGCCGGTAGCGCCGAAGGACACCTGTGATCGGCTGCGTGCCGCAGCCGACCGCCTCGTGTGCCTGCGTACGCCCGACCTCCTCTTCGCGATCGGCACCTGGTACCTCGACTTCGGGCAGGTAGCAGACGACGATGTCCGCGCCCTGCTACGACTGGCAGCCACGCCATCCCACCCACTGGCCGCCGGAAGATAGACCAGGAGTCATCTCCCGTTCAGACGCCAACGGTGAGCCTGTCGTTCACCTCCGTGACACCCGGGGCGGACCATGCCGCATCCTCGACCAGCCGTCGCTCGCTCAAGCTGTGCACCTTCCCCCGCAGCGTGACGTTGCCGTCGTCTGTCTGAATCGAGATCGCCGCCGCGTCGAGCGCCGCCGTGCGCGCCAATGCCTTTGCGATCTTGGCACGGACCTCGAAGCGTTGAACCTGCGGCTTGATCGAGATCTGGTTGCTCAGCCCTCTGACGCCCGTGATGTTGTGAACGTCGTGTTCCGCGGCCGTCTTCTGGAAGTGCCAGTCGACCTCGCCGCTGAGGGTGACCCAGCCGTCCTCGACCTTGAGGGTGATGCGGTCCTTGGGCACCGCCGCATCGGACGCAAGACTCTGAAGCGCCCGTTCGGCGATGGTGTCGTCCGCCCAGCGGTCTTCGCCGCGGAGCTTGACCTCGATCTCCTCGACGAGGGCCTTCACACCCTTGACGCGTTGGGCAGCCCATTCAGCCTTCCGCTTCTGCCAGAAGGTCGGCACATAACCGCTGAGGGTCACCACCCCGTTCGATGCCGTGACGCCGATGTCGCTGGCGTCCACCGATGGCTCCCAGTCCAGCTCGTCGATCACGGCCTGTTGGAGTTGCTTGTCATTCATCACGCGCCTCTTCCTGAATCTGGCATCGCGCAACCCGGCGGAGCCGAGCTGGATGCCCAAGGTCCGGCTGTGACTGTTGATCGGCAAGGCCGGACTGACGAGTGCCGAACGGCTCCATCCGTCGGGGTCGAGCAGCCTGAATTGCCGGCGGCGAGCCGATGCTCCGCGGCATAACTCCGCCGGTTGCAGCCTGCCTCTGGCAGTCAGTTCTCCGTCGGCCCGAAGAGCGGCCAGCTGCGGATGGTCCCGTCCGGCGACAAATACGACCCATCGGCCAGCACGCGCCAGTCGTCGCCTGGCTCGACATAGTCAGCTTCCTCCCAGCCCTCGCCGATCATGATCGTGCTTGTCCCAGGGGCCTGATCCGACAGTCCGTCCTGGCTGCGGTCGTCACCTGCGGGGAGGTCGTTCATCAGAGTTTCCTTCGATCTACGTCAGGCCGCGCTCCCGGTAGGCTCGCAGCGAGCGTCGACGGACAGCGAACTTGGCGTATGTCACCCCCGCCGCTCGCTCCCATGCCTCTCGCTCCACGCGGACGCTGTAGCGGTGGCTTCCCGCGTGGAAGCTGATATGCGGATCGGCGCGGACCGCCTCGTCCACGTACACAGGCACGTGCACCAGGTCGGGGATCGGCGGTGCGGTCCCAACATCACACTCGGGCGCAAGCGCGCCGAACGCCTCCTCGCCCAGCAGCGCCACCCATGTGACGCCAAGGACGCTGGCGAGCCTCCCGACATCGACCTGGTCGGTCGCATCGAGGACGGCAAGCGCGTCGCGGCCGTCGCTGGTATGCACGCCCACGACCTTGGCGAAGCTCGCCGGTTCCACACCCTCGGCGCGAGCGGCCTCGGTGGCGGTGAAGGCGAGTGGGTGCTCCCGGAGCTGGTACCCGACGCCGTGCTCCTGCAGCCAGTCCATGAGTGCCGGATATGGTCCGGCGGCTGTGCGTGTGGTCTCCATTTGTCGGACCTCCTCAACGGTTGCGGCCGCGTGTACCCTCGGCCGGGCATCGGAGGCTCCGGCGCCCTGCCACGACAATGAGGCTCGGGCCGGAGGCGCAGCCCGGCCAGTGCCATCCGGCCAGATCCGGCAGGCCGGTTGCCCTGACTTGGGCTCGGGTCTCGCCCATAACCTGGCCATCCCGGCAGGCCACCGACGACGGAACGCCGTTCGCCGAGCTGCTGGCGGGGCGTGGGTTGGTCCCGGGGATCAAGGTCGATCGCGGCGCCAATCCGCTGGCCGGCGCGCCGGACGAGAAGGTCACTGAGGGCCTCGACGGCCTGCGGGAGCGGCTTGCTGGGTACCGCGAGCTCGGCGCGCGGTTCACGAAATGGCGGGCGGTTCTCGCCATCGGACCGGGGCTGCCGAGCGACTATGCGATCCGGGTCAACGCGCACGCCCTGGCCCGCTTCGCCGCCCTGTCCCAGGAGCAGGGCCTGGTGCCGATCGTCGAGCCCGAGGCCCTAATGGACGGCAGCCACACGATCGAGCGCAGCTATGCCACGACGGCCGTATGCTCCAAGCCGTGGTCAGCGAGCTTTACGAGCACGGGGTTCGGCTCGAGGGCATGCTGCTGAAGCCAAACATGGTCCTGTCCGGCTACGAGTGCCGGAACAGGCGACGCACGAGCAAGTGGCCGACTGGACGATCCGTGCGATGCGGCATCACTTGCCGGCAGCGGTGCCCGGGGTCGTCTTCTTGTCCGGCGGCCAGACCGACGAGGACGCTACGGCCAACCTCGACGCGCTGAACCGCATCGGCGGACAGCCGTGGCAGCTCTCATTCTCGTTCGGCCGAGCCCTGCAGGCCGCAGCGCTCAAGGCCTGGGCCGGAGATCCGGCCAACCTCCCGGCCGCCCAGCGCATCTTCGCACGCCGCACCGCGGAAACCAGTGCGGCGCGCAGCGGGCGATTCTCGCCGCAGGCTGAGCCGGTTGCGGCCGGGTGATCGGAGGGGATCAGGACTGGACCCGCCACGCCACCAACTGGCGGGCGGTGCCGCGCCACCCGACGAGCGGCGGCTGATCCTCCGCCGTCACGGCGGGAGCACCTGGAACCGCTAGAACCAGTACACGTTCATTGAATGTCTCCCAGTTCGTTCCGGTCGGCGAGATAAGTCGTCGCCTCGCTCAAAGCTGGTTCGGGTTCGAGCTTCCTAACCGAACGTTGGCGCCGCGACGCTTGGCTGCTTGACACTGGGCGTCTACTTCTCGCAACGGAGGCAGGCTATGACGCGCGGAGTGCCCACGGTCGCCCATCCGCCGCGCTGAGCCACTGGCGAGACCGAGCCGCCGGATGCTTCGTCGGAGGTTCGCGATGCACGGCACAGCCCCGCCCGCCCGTCCTGACCTAGGGAAGCCACGTCACGCGGCTTTCGTCGTCGTGGTCGTCGCCGGCCTGATGCTCGGGCTGGTGGGAATGACGCTGGCCATCATCACGCCCTCATCGGCACTCACGATCGCGCAGTCGATCGCCTCGTCTTCGGTCACGGTCACCGGAGCGTCATTCGCGGCGTTGCCGCCGAACGGGACGCCCAACGGCATCTCAACCTCGGCCCTCGGCGGGTTCCCGCTGGACGGCGGGGACTATGGGATCCTCACCTCCGGGGACGTGAACAGCGTCGATGACCCCGGCACGTTCGCCGACGCGGACGACGGCGGGGCCAACGTCCGGGGCGACACGGACCTGGACGTTTCCATCCTGAAGATCGACCTATCTATCCCGCAGGGCGCCAACTGCCTGTCGTTCAACTTCAAGTTCCTCTCAGAGGAGTTTCCGGTCTATGTCGGCAGTCCGTATAACGACGCGTTCATCGCCGAGCTCGACACCTCTGATTGGACAACGTCGGGCTCGGCGATCTCCGCACCGCACAACTTTGCATTCGACGCCTCCAACGAGGTGGTGAGCATCAACTCGACCGGTCTCGGCGGCATGACTGCCGCAAACGGAGCCGGGACCGCATTCGACGGGACCACTACCGGTCCCGACGCAGACTCGAACGGTGCTGCAACGGTCCTGCTCGGTGCGGCAACTCCGGTGACGTCGGGAGCGCATTCGCTCTACCTCTCAATCTTCGACCAGGGCGACAACGCTCTCGACTCAGCGGTCTTCCTCGACAACCTGCGGGTCGGGTCGGTACCGAACCCGGCCGTGGACTGCAAGCCGGGCGCGACGCAACCGGCCCACCTGACGCTTACCAAGACGGTGGACAACACCGGCGGCGGGACGGCTGCTGCGACAGACTGGACGCTCAGCGCGACCGGCCCTACGCCAATCTCAGGTAGCACCGGCTCGGCCGCAGTCACGAACGCCGTGGTGAGCCCCGGTACCTATGTGCTTGCCGAGAGCGGCCCGTCCGGCTATACCCCCAGTGCCTGGAGCTGCACCGGGGGCAGCCTCTCTGGGAGCAGCCTCGTCCTCGCGGCCAACGACAATGCGAGTTGCTCGATCATCAACGTGTTCTCCCCCGGGGCCTCGGCCGACCTGTCGATCACCAAGGCGGATTCGCCCGAACCGGTCACGGTCGGCTCCGAGCTGACCTACACCCTCACCGTCAACAACGCCGGTCCTGACGCGGCCGCCGAGGTGACCGTCAGTGACACCCTGCCAGGCACCGTCAGCTTCGTCTCGGCGACGCCCAGCCAGGGCACGTGCTCGGGCACCACGACCGTCAGCTGCAGCCTGGGCACGATCAACGCCAGCGGCTCGGCCACGGTCACCATCAAGGTCACCCCCACCACCGACGCCGACCTGTCGAACACGGCCACCGTGTCGTCGACGACCTCAGACCCGAGTACGGCCAACAACACGGATACCGAGACGACGGTCGTCAACCCGGTGCCTGCTGAGACCACCGCGAGCGGTACCAAGTACTACGACGCGAATGCCAACGGGCAGCTCGATGTGGGTGAGGCCGGCATTGCCGACTGGGCGATCGACTACGACGACGGTACGATCTCAGTATCGGTCCTGACCGGGAGCGCCGGGACCTTCTCCGTGACCCTTGATCCGGGGGACTACACGTTTGCCGAGCGCCAGGCCGGCTCGATGTGGTTCCAGACCGGGAACACCGTCGACCAGTCGGGTGGCACCGCGGATGTGACCCTGAACGCGGATATGACCTACAGCGTGAGCCTCGATGCCGGCGAGACGGCTACCGGTCTGAACTTCGGCAACCTGTGCGTTGGCGGCGGCGGCGGTCGGACCATCGGCTTCTGGGGCAACAAGAACGGCCAGGCATTGATCGGCGCGGATGACCTAGCGCTGCTCGGTGGTCTCAACCTGGTCAACGAGGACGGATCCGCGTTCCAACCGACGACCGCTGCCGAGGTCCGCGACTGGCTGCGCGGGGCGCGAGCTTGGAACATGGCCTACATGCTCTCGGCCCAGCTAGCGGCGATGGCACTCAATGTCCACAACGGGTTTGTGCTCGGCAGCGCCTTGGTCTATGCACCGGACACGACCTCGGCCAACGCGGCCGGCTTTGCGACCGTCAGCGAGTTGATGGCCGAGGCGAACGCCGAGCTGGGGCTCCATCCGACGGCGTTGGCGGGTGCTGCGTTGCGCGACTACCAGGAAGCACTCAAGGACGCGCTCGATAGCGCAAACAACAATCTCACGTTCGTGCAGGCCGATGCCTCGACCTGCCCGGCACCCTTCGACGGGGCGTGATAGACCTTCCACGCCGACGGCAGCGTGAGTGGTGTCGGCGCTGACGACACCACTCGTGCCACCGGCTCGGGAACATCGTCCACAAACCGGCCGATCCTTCGCCCAAGGCCGCTGTGTCTACGGGCGCTGAGGCGTCCCGCTACCGGTTGCGGATCCAGCGCTCGAGGTCGCTTCGATGCACGATGCCGAGGATCAGGATCACCGCATCTTCGTCGATGACGGCGTACATGACCCGGTGGTCCCCGACCCGAAGTCGGTGGAACGAGTCGCTGACACCGCGGATGGTCTTGACGGCCTTGCCGCCGATGCGTCCCTCGTGCGCAGCGTCACGAGCCAGCCTCTCGAGCGCGTGCCGAACCCGTGTCCGGACCTCGTCCGGCAGCGTCTTGAAAGCTCGGACCGCCGATGGTGCCAGCTCGACGCGATAGGGGTTCAGACCAGGTCCGTCAAGGTCGTCGTCCGACCCCTGGCAAAGGCGGCACGCGCCTCGCGGCGCATGCGGACGTACTCGTCCGCGTTGGCGAGGACGAGATCCTCGGCTTCCTCGATCGGGAGCAGCACCGCGGCTGGGCGGCCGCGCTTGGTGACGACGTAGGCGGCGCCGGCCTCGACCTGCTCGATCACGGCCGAGGCGGTCGCCTTGAACTCCTTCAGTCCGATCTCGGCCATTGGATCCTTCCTTGTGACTACCTGAGTGACTACTGTAGTGTAGCCACTCTATTCGAGACAAGCGGCGGTTTTGTGTCGGTGTCATCCAGCTTGCCAAGGTCACGGCACAGTTGGGCGCCAAGACCTTCACCTACAGCACGTGCAACGTGTGGCGTGTTCGTGACGGCAAGATTGTCGAAGCGCGCGCACACATCTACGATCTGTACGCGTGGGACGAGTTCTGGACGAGGCTGCCCGAACAGGACGCAGGCTAATCGTCCTCGCAGCCGATCTACCGATGACGGATCACGAGTCGCCCGCCGCTGGGTCTCCCTCGGCCATGCGTCTGACGCGCTCCTCGATGTCGATGCCGTCCTCTTCCACCGTTTCCATGTAGATGTGGCCCCAGGCGAACTGCGCGTCGCGGATGCCGAAGATGTTCACCCCGCGCAGGTGGAGCCGAGTGCCATCGGTCCGTGTTCCCGACCAGTCGTGCTCGATCCAGGCCGTTTCGCCCTCGACGACGACCCGCTCGACTTCGGTTCGGAAGTCCCGCAGGCTGTCCAGCACCGTGCCCCATCGCTTGCGCACCTCGGCGCCGCCGCTGATCTGCCGGGTCGGATGGGCCGGCTCGACATCGTTGTAGTCCGGGGCGAAGCAGCTCACGATCGCCTCCAGATCGTGCTCGTTGATGGCGCGGACGAATCGGTCTACCACCAACCTCGCGTCCGCCTGCAATGCTCCGCTCATCGCCACACTCCTTTCTCCGCCCCGCTTCCC
>DASWIE010000115.1:0-15826 GCA_036397815.1 Candidatus Limnocylindria bacterium | reverse complement strand
CGTCTCCTGGTCATCCTCCCAACCGTCCGTCCAGAGCGCGGGCGGGACGACGCTCGATGCTGGTTGCGAGCTGGCGCCCTCGGCCAGGTCGACGAGGCGCGGCCGGTCGAGGGCCAGCGCGAAGGCGCGACGCACCCGAGGGTCGTCGAATGGCGGCCGGCTGGTGTCGAATCCGAAGTACTGGACCCCGTACGCGGCCGCCAGGTGCAGGGCCGGCCCGAGGTCGGAGTCGTAGGCGATCCAGGTCGCGTCGAAGGAGGCGACGCCGACCAGGTCGAGCTGATCCTCTGCGTAGGCGGTGACCGCGTCACCGGTGAGGTCCGTGACCCAGCGGATCTCCCCGATCGGCGGCCGACCCGCCACGTATCGCTCGTTCGCGCGAAAGACGAGGTCGGCGCCGTCCATCCCATCGACCACGTATGGCCCGGAGCCGATGAAGTCGTCGGTCGTCTGCCAGTCGTCGGTCTCGTCGGCGTTCCTCGGCACCACGAAGCTGGTGGGAGTGGCGGTGATGGCCAGGAAGTGAGAGGCGGGATGACGCAGCCGCACCTCGAGCGTTCGCGCGTCGGGCGCCTCGATCGCAACTCCCGCTTCGGGCCCGCCGGCCAGGCGCGCCGCCGCACCCTCGATCACGTTCAGCACGTCAGGGGCGCTGGCCCCGGTGGCCGGATCCAGGATGCGGAGCCAGGATCGCCGCACGTCAGTGGCGTCCAACGGCGACCCATCGCTGAAGGTGAGGCCCGAGCGAAGGCGGAACGAATACGTCAGGCCGTCGTCGCTGAGCGTCCAGGACTCGGCCAGCGACGGGTACGGCTCACCGTTCTCGTCCAGCCGCGTGAGGCCGGCATACAGCTGCAGGAGGAGCTGGACGTCGGACTGGTCGCTGATGCGCGCCGGGTCGAGCGTCTTCAGCTCGCCGCCGAGGTACCGAAGCGTGGGTCCCGCGGCAGCCACGGGGCGAGCGGGCAGCGACGAACTGAGGCCGAGGACGAGCGCGGCGACCCCCACCAGCAGGCGTGGCCACCGGCCCGCTGAGGTCAGGCGGGGCATGCGCGGGCTAGTATACGGGCCCGTGCAGGACACCCATGAGCACCGCTTTCGGCCGCAGCCGGCCGGCAGCCTGACCCTGCGCCAGTTCGTCGAATCACTTCGCCGTTGGACTCCCGAGATGCGGCAGGTCGCGCAGATCGCCCTCACCCGCTCTGAGGCAGAACGCCGGCAGTACCTCCAGGGGTTCCATGCCCGGCATCACGAACGACAACCGCAGGCGATCGACTCGTTCGTGCGCTGGGCCTACTCGGATCCGAGGCTCGACCAGGTCCCGGCCCTGATGGCCGAGCTGGAATGGACCGATGCGGACTACGCCGACGCCCTCGAGCACGAGGCGGATGTGATCGTGCGCATGCGCGCGCACGGGAAGACGCCCGCGCAGCGGGTACGTGACTACCTGTCGCTGCTCGCCATGGAGGGCAGCGAGCCGGTGCGCGCCGCCATCGTTGGGCTCCTGCCGCCGGGAACCTCCGAGGCGAGGGTCGTGGCCACGATTCGCCAGATGCGACGACGTTGGCTGGAGCTGTACGGTGACGACCCGTTCTTCGCGGAGGACTAGGGTGCGTCCGATGCGCGCCGCCGCCGTCGGCTCACTGCTGAGCGTTCTGCTTGGAATCGGCCTGCTGCTGCCGGGAACGGTGGCCGCCCACGCCGAGCTCGCGTCGTCCGACCCCGCGGCCAACGCGAGCCTGCCCGAATCGCCGGATCGCCTGACCCTGACCTTCACCGAGCCGATCGACCTGGCATCGGCCAGGATCGCGCTCCTCGACAGCCGGCGGGCGGCGGTGGCCGGGCTCGGTGCGATCGGCGTGAATGCGGCCGGAACGACCGCGACCGTTCCGCTCCCCGTCCTGGATCCGGGCACCTACACGGTCAGCTACCAGGTCACCTCGGCCACCGACGGGCATGTCACGGCCGGGATCTTCGCCTTCCTGGTCGACCCCACCGGCACCCAGCCGGCGCCGACCCTGCCGTCCGAGGCCACCTCGCCGTCGTCCACGCCCGAGGTGGTGGCGGCACGCTGGCTCGCCCTGGCGAGCACGCTGGCGCTGCTGGGCGTCGCCCTGTTCTGGCTCGTCTCCGCGCGTCCCGCACTCGCGAAGGCGACGAACGTGAACCTGGCCGCGCCGTGGGGGGTGCTGGCCCTCCTGGCTGTCGGCGCGGCCGGCGGGCTGGCGCTCTACCTCAGCCTGGGCGCCCGTCCGATCGTCGAGGCCGGAGCACACGTCGGCCACGGGACCGGCTTTCCGCTCGATTTCGCCGCACCGTTCGGCTCGACGCCGTTCGCAAACGCCATGCGGGTCGCGCTCGTTGGCGCCGCGGCCGCCTTCGTGGTGGCCACGGCCCGCTTCTTCGCGGTAGATGACGCACGCCGCGGTGGGCGGCCGGCGTTGCGCGGCGAGGTGGGCTGGCTGCTGGCGGTGATGGTGCTGGCCGGCCTCTCGCTGGCCGGCAGCAGCCTGGCCGGCCATGCTGCCTCGCTGGGCGGCCCGTTCTTCGCGGCCGTCGACCTCGCCCACCTGCTGGGCGTCGCGGCCTGGATCGGGACGCTGCCGGGCCTTCTCCTGCTCGCCTTCCGCGCCAGGAGCGCGCTCGGCGCCGCCCTCCGGCGGCATTCGCGGATGGCGATGGTGGCCGCGCCGATCGTCGTGCTCACCGGGCTCGCCAACTCGCCCGTGGTGATGGGCAGCGCGCCGCGCGAGCTGGTGGGGAGCGCCTACGGCAACCTGCTGTTGAGCAAGGCACTCCTGTTCAGCGCGGCGGGCGGCATGGGGGCCGTGAACTTCTTCCTCGTACACAGCGATCGGTTCCGCCGTTCTCTGCCGCTGATCGGCGTCGAGCTCGCGATCGGGGTCCTGGCGGTGGTGGCGGCCGCCGGGATGGTGACCGGCCAGCCCGCCGCCAGCCGGGCATCGGTCCTGACCACGTCGGCGATCGGCACCACGCACCTGTATGGCACGGCCGGCGAATCCTCGGTGCACGTCGCGGTGAGCCTGTCCACGCCGGGCAATGCCCGCTACCAGGTCGCCGTCGCCGATGCGTCGACCGGCGCCGACCGGATAGACGTCCAGCGCGTGATCCTGGCCTTTACGCCGCCTGCCGAGTCGGGGCTGGCGGCTGAACGCGTCGAGCTCGAGCAGGCCGGCGAGCCATGGCTGTGGGGCACCAGCGGGGTCTACACGCCGGTCGTCGGGACCTGGCAGCTGGAGGTGATCGTGCGCCGCGTCGGCGAGCTCGACGAGTCGGTCAGCTTCGAGCTGCCCGTGATCGTTCCGCTGCCGCCGCAGCTGGTGCCGCCGCCGGATACCGGGTTCGGCGTTCCCATTCCACTGGCCGCGCTGTGGACCGCCCTTCCGGCGGGGATGCTCGGCTGGGCGATCCCGGTCATCCTGCTGGCTCTGGCCGTGGGCCTCGGAGCACTCGACCGCCGTGGCGGGTCCCGGGCGCGATCCGCCATCCGCGCGAGCGTGGTGCTGCTGGCAGTGCTGACCGGGGTCGGCGTCGCCTCACGGGCTGCCGTCGAGGCCGCCAACCAGCCCCCCGCTGCCGCCGCGGCGATGGCCAATCCGCAGCCCGCCACGGCCGACTCGATCCTGCGCGGCCACGATCTGTACCTCGCCAACTGCGCGGCTTGCCATGGCATCAACGGCGACGGGGACGGCCCGACTGCGGCTGGCTGGCTGCCGCCGCTTCGCCCGCTCGGCGAGAGCGTGCCGCACCTGACCGATGGGGCGCTCGCGCACCGGATCGCCGTCGGGAGCGCCGGAACGCGGATGCCGGCCTTCGCGAGTACTCTCTCTGAGAATGACCGATGGGACCTCGTGAACTACCTCCGCACGCTCTGGCCCCAGAGCGACCGATGAACACCAGTCCGGAAATGGCCAGCCCGATGCGAATCCGATCGCTGCTCGTGGGCGTCTCGATCACTGCCCTGCTGGCGGCGCTGCCCGCCGTCGCCGCCGCACATACCGAGCTCGAGTCCAGCACGCCCTCCGCCGGCGAAAACCTCGACGCCCCACCGACCGGGGTGACCCTGACCTTCGGTGACGAGCTGGATCCCGACGGCAGCTCGTTCACCGTCGTCGATGCCGGCGGCCACGAGGTCGGCAGTGGCGAAGTCGACCTCACCATCGCGGACCGCAACGTCATGGCTGGCGACGTGGCCATCACCGACCCCGGCGTGTACACGGTCGAGTACACCTTCGTCGCGGCCGACGGTCACGAGTCGGGAGGCACCCTCAGCTTCGGCTACAAGGCCACCGAGGCGATCCCGGGGTCCACCGACGAGCAGCCCAACACGGCCCTGCCCAGGCCCAGCCTCCCCCTGGCGCCGCTGGTCGGCTGGCTGCTGTTCGCCCTGGCGGGCGTGATCGGCGTCCGCCGTCTCGCGCTCCGCTAGCATGGCGCGGCCGGTCCGGGAAATCCGGGCCGGCCGCAACGCGGAGGCCACGCACATCCTGAAATCACTGCATTGGTGCGCCGCCCTTCTGCTCGTGGCGGCGATCTCCAGCGCTTGCGTGCCGCAGGTTGTCCTGCCGGCGACCTGCAACGAGCCGTCGGTGATGCTGCACGCCACGCTCGCGGACGAACAGCTCGACCCTGGGACCCTGGAAGTCTGCCGCGACCAGCAAGTAACGCTGATGGTCAACGCGGAACGCGACGGCTTCTTCCATGTGCACGGTTATGACGACCAGGTGAGCGCAGCCGAGATCCGTGCCGGACGGACCCTGACTCTCGAGTTCACCGCCGCGCGCAGCGGCCAGTTCCCGATCGGGCTCCACACCAACGACGGCCCGGCCGAGGTGACCATCGGCACCCTGATCGTCCATGAGCCATAGGGCGGCGCTCGCCTGTGCGGCGGGGGTCGTCGCCGCCGCGCTCTCGCTGCTGCAGCCAATCCCCGTCGCGGCCCACGCCATCGGCGACGCCTTCACGCTGCCCGTGCCGCTTGCCCTCTACCTGGCGGGCGCGGGTCTGGCGGTTGCCGCATCGTTCGCGGTTTCGGTGCTGGTCGTGCGCCCGGCGGGGGCCGTGCCGGGGTACCCGAGCTGGCCGGTCAGCGCGGGCGTCGCACGGGTGACATCGGTCCTGCTGCAGGGACTGGGCCTGTTCTGGTGGCTGGGCGCGATCGTCACCGGCTACCTCGTCGACCCGATCTCGCCGGTGCCGGCTGTGCTGTTCTGGATCGGGATCTGGGTGGGCCTGCCGATCGTTGCGGTGCTGCTCGGCAACCCATGGCCCAGCCTGAGCCCATTCCGGTTCCTCTTCGGTCTGCTCGAACGCCTCGCGCGGCTCGTCGGGCTGGACCGCCTGGACGCCGGACTCGCCTACCCCGCCGGGCTGGCTCGCTGGCCGGCGGTGGCGCTCCTCTTCGCCGCCGTGTGGTGCGAGCTCGTCCTTCCCGACAGCCAAGCCCCGATGCTGGTCGCCAACCTGCTGGTCGGCTACACCTTCCTCACCCTCCTCGGCATGGTCACCTTCGGGCGGGTCGCCTGGCTGCGGAACGCGGAGCTGTTCGAGGTCCTCCTCGGCTGGTTCGGGCGGATCGGCCCGCTCGGGCGCCGAGTCGTGGATCCGAACGCGTGCGAGGGCTGTTCGGAGGCCTGCGATCCAGACCGATGCGTCGACTGCCCCGAGTGCGCCGTCGCCGCGGAGGCGTCCGAACGACGGCCCGAGCTGCGTCCCTGGTTCACCGGCCTGACCGAGGTGCGCGGCGCCGGCTGGTCTGATGCCGCCTTCATCGTGCTGGCGCTTGCCGGCGTCACGTACGACGGGCTGTCGGAGACGGCCTTCTGGGGCGCATTGCTGAACCCGATTTTCGTGTCCCTGTTCGAGGTCCTGGGCGCGCTGACCACTGTCTACCTCGTCCAGACCGGCGGGCTGCTCGTGATCTGGCTCCTCTTCATGGCGGCCTTCGCGATCGCGGTCAGGCTGACGCGGGCGCTCCACGACCCGGGCCAGGCGACCGCGCCGCTGGGCGCGACCATCGGCGCCTACGCCGCCACGCTGCTGCCGATCGCCACGGGCTACCTGATCGCGCACTACCTGACGCTGTTGATCCAGGGCCTGCTCTGGGTGCCCGGCCTCCTGGCCAACCCGTTGAGCACGGTGGCGCCGATGCTCGACTGGATGCCGATCAGCGCCGTCTGGTACCTCTCAGTGGGCGCGATCGTGCTCGGCCATGTCGTCGCCGTGGTGCTCGCCCATCGCCACGCGCTGCGCGAGGCGGCGAGCCGCCCCGTGCTGGCCGGCCTGCCGCTTGTTCTGCTGATGGTCGGCTACACCGTGCTGTCGCTCTGGATCATCGCCGCGCCGATCACCCTCGAGCCGGGCACGCCGCCGGCCGCCCTCATCGCCCGCTGACGCGATGACCGACGTCAGCCTGGCCCTCGCCTTCGCAGCCGGCCTGCTGAGCTTCGTCTCGCCCTGCGTGCTGGCGCTGCTGCCGGTCTACCTCGCCTTCCTGGGTGAGACGTCGGTGGGCGTCAGTGGCGCCGGTGGAGGCTCGGCCGCCATCCGGTGGCGCGGGCCGGTCCTGGGCCAGGCGCTCCGGTTCGTCATCGGCTTCGCGCTCGTCTTCGTGCTGCTCGGCACCTGGGCCGGGCTGCTCGGCGTTGTCCTGTTCCGGATCGACGCCGTACGCCAGGCGGCCGGCGTGCTGGTCATCGGAATCGGGCTGGTGACGACCGGGGTCTTCGGGCCCCTGCTCGACAGGGTCCGGCTCGGCGTCCCCACCGACCTGCTGCCGGCCGGCCGCTCGACCCGAGCCGTGGCGCTCGGTGCGCTGGTGGCGGTGGGATGGACCCCCTGCATCGGTCCCGTGCTGGGAGCGATCCTGACCATGGGCGCCTCCACGCAGGACGCCTGGATCGCGGTCCTGCTGCTCCTCGCCTACACCTGTGGCCTGGCCGTCCCGTTCCTTGCCGCGGCGGTCGCCCTGCCGCGCTTCCGCGGGGTGCTGGCCGCGCTGCGGCGCCACCATCGGGCCGTGGCGGTGGCCTCCGGCGTGTTCATCATGGCGATGGGCGTCCTGATCTACACCAACGCCTTCTTCCAGATGTCAAGCCTGTTCCAGTTCTTCATCTAGCGTGCGCGGTTTGGCCCGATGCATCCCATCGTGGCGCAGCTGCAATCCACTGGGCTCTTCTTGCCCGCCGCGATTCCAGATGCCACGCGGTGTGGCATTACGACCATCGAGACGGGTTCCTGAGCTGCTAACTCCTCGCCCGGCGGTCGTTTCGCCACGTCGCGTTGCCGAGTGACCGCCGAATGGAGCCCCCAGCGTCAAATCTCGCTGTCGGATGATCGGAATGCCACCCTGTGTGGCCATGACCTGCGACGCCCGCTCAGCCCTCTGGCGTGGCGGGCGTGACGGTCGCTGAGCCGCGATCCTCCAGCGCGTAGCGGTAGATCGCGGCTGCCGCGATCGCGCCCAGCAATGGGCCGGTCCACCACACGTACCAGTCCGCGAAGGTCCCGGACGCGACCGCCGGGCCGAACCAGCGGGCCGGGTTCATCGCCGCGCCGGTGAGGGGGCCGCCCATCAGGATGTCGGCCGCCACCGCCAGGCCGATCGCCAGGCCCCCGATTCGTGGCGCGCGGGGATCGATCGCGGTGCCGAAGACGGTGAGCACCAGCACCAGCGTCAGGATCGCCTCCACCGCGATGCCGCCCTCCCAGCCGATCGAGGGGTCGAGCGCCGGGGTGCCAATCGCCGACGGCATCCACGACGACTCCGGGAAGATGCCGCGCAGGGCAAGGCCCGCGGCCACCGCCCCGACCAGCTGGGCCAGCACGTAGCTGACCGCGGTCGGCCACTCGATCCGCCCAGCCAGCCGCACGGCGACCGTCACGGCTGGGTTGAAGTGGCCGCCTGAGACGGCGCCAAGCGCCGAGACCATCACCGCCAGCGTCAGCCCGTGCGCGAACGCGATGCCGAGCAGGCCGACGCCCCCGCCGGTGTGCTCGTCGAGCACCACGGCGCCCGCGCCCACGAAGAAGAAGAGGAAGGTGCCGACTCCCTCGGCAACAAGCGCCGCGCCCGCCTTGTTGAGCATCGGTTTCCGCACTCCGCTGTCCGCTCGGCCGGCAAGCGCCTGCCGACGCCGATTCTAAAGTCGCGCCGTGCCCAGCCGATCGATGCTGGTGCCGAGAGTGAGGTTGGCGCCCCCGGAGGGAATCGAACCCCCGACGCAGGCCTTAGGACGGCCTCGCTCTATCCGCTGAGCTACGGGGGCGGCGCCGGCACCATCCTACCCCGGCGCCACCTCGACGTGGGATCAGGCGCCCTGCTCGACCTCATAGAGGGTGTGCGCCTCGAGCCCATGCGCCTCGCGATGGGTCCGGGCGGCGCTCTCCTTGTCCGGCGCATCGACGAGGCAGAAGACCTTCCCCTCGGCCTCGTCGACCCAGTAGCTCTTGTAGTTGACGCCGTACTTGCCCTGCACCGCCACATCGGCCTCATGCGCCTTGGCAACGTCTGCGGCCTTGACGCCGGGCAGGTCGTGCACGTCCATGTAGGTTGGCATGCGGGGGCCTCCTTCGGATGTTGGATGTCACCCTGATCCTATCATCGGGCCATGAGCCCTCCGACTCGACGCGTGGTCCTCTACGAACGCACGGATTGCCACCTTTGCGAGGAGGCGCGCGTCCTGCTCGACGAGATGGTTGGGCGGGACCGATACGAGCGCGTGGACGTCGACACGGACGACGCCCTGGTCCTTCGCTACGGGTTCCGGGTACCCGTGGTGACGATCGACGGCCACGACCGCCTGGAGGCACCGGTCACGGCCCCGGACATTCGGGCCCTGGCGAGCGAGCTCGCCGCTGGTGGCTAGACCGATGCGGGCGCGGCGCCGCAGCCTGCTCTGGCTGGGGCTCATCGTGGTGGTGGGTGTGGCGCTGGGCGCGCTCGCCTCCATCCCGCTGCTGCGCGGCGACGCCGATGGTACCCAGGGCAGCCTGGTTGGCGCGGCCGCCCCGGCGATCGAGGCAACGGACCTTGACGGGCGTGCTTGGACCCTGGACGACGGCGCAGGTCGCCTGACCTGGGTCAACTTCTGGGCCACCAACTGCGAGCCGTGCCGCACCGAGATGCCGGCCATGCAGCGGCTGGCCGAGGCGTACGGCGATCGACTGCTGGTGCTGGGCGTCGACTGGGGAGAGTCCCGACAATCGGTCGAGGACTTCGTGGCCCGTTACGAGATCCGCTACCCGATCCTGCTGGACCCGACCCTCGAGAACTTCTATCGCTGGTCGAGCCTCGACGGGCTGCCGCGGCACTACTTCGTGGATGGTGGCGGGACGGTGGTGCGCGAGGTGATCGGGCCGCTCGATCCAGCGAGGATGGCCGCCATCCTGGAGGAGCTGCTGGGCCCGCTGTAGCCGGTCAGCTGCCCGCTGCTACCACGAAGAGCGCGCCGTTCATGTCGCCGGGGTGGACGGTGCAGTCGAAGTAGTAGGTGCCGGCGTCGAGCGCCTCGATCGGGTAGTCGAGCGACTGGTCCGGCCCGGTGATGATCTCCCCGCGGTAGATCTCGTTCGCCTTCGTGCTGTCGCGGTAGGCGGCGACGTTGTGCGGCATCTCTTCGTTGTTGGTGAAGCGGATCGTGAACGCCTCCCCGGCAGTCGCGACCATGCACGGCGCGCTGAACTCCAGGTTGTCGACCGAGAGGGTGATGACGCCCTCCGCATCGACTCGAGCACAGTCCGCCGGTGGCTGCGCCCCGGAGGGCGACGGAGTCGTGCTGACCCCCGAGGAGCAGGCGACCAGGGCAATGGCGAGCGCGGCCAACCCGGCGAGGGGCGAGGCGGGGCGGCGCGGGACAGATCGGGTCAAGGGTGAAAACCTCACTGAAGGTGTGCGACGGGGCTGGCGCAGCCGGGCGCCGGGCGTGGCACGCCCATGATAGGCAAGATCGGCCGAATCGGTTCCCCACGCAGGGGGATCAGGGCTCGCGCACCCGGAAGCTGCCCTTCTCGGTCGCCTCGATCTGGACCGGCAGGTCGCCGGGATCGTGGGTGAAGTAGCACCACCAGCCCTCGGCCGCTGCCCGGCGCACGAGCACGTTGCGGGTCTCGACGGCGTCGATCGGGTAGTCGTCGTTGGCGCTCGTCCAGCGCACAGGGATCTGCCAGCGGGTTGGGATCAGGTCGCCCCAGAAGATGCCGTGCTCCTGGGGGTCCTCGGCACGCGCGCCGCCGTTCTGCGCGCCCAGCAGCACGGCCTGCGATCCACGGGTGTGCCCGCCGGTGCGCAGGACGCTGACGCCGGACACCAGCTCCACCTCGCCTTGCACCTCTGCCAGCTGGCCCGCGGCACGCACCAGGTCGAGCTGCTCGGTCTCCATCAGGCCCGCCAGTCGCAGCTCATCGCCGTGGGCCGCCTCCGCCTCCTCGCGCTGCACGACGTACCGGGCGCGCCTGAAGGCCGGCCGGCCCGCGGCGTCGACCATGCCGCCGGCATGGTCGTAGTGGAGGTGGCTGAGCACCACGTAGTCGATCGATGCCGGGTCCTCGCCCACCGCTTGCAGCGCCGCGGCCGGATCCCCGCCCTCGATGCCCTTGATGTCCCGGTCCTTTTCCCCGACCCGCACCCCGGTGCCTGTCTCCACCAGGATCCGCTTGCCGCCGGCCTCGACCAGCAGCAGGTTCAGGCGGCACAGCAGCCGGCCGCGCTCATCGGTCTCGGTGAATCGCGACCAGAGCGCCTTCGGCACAACGCCGAAGAACCCGCCCGCATCGGGCCGGAACCATCCCGCGCGGAGGACCCGCACCCGGGCTCCGCCGGCGTAGACGCGGGCCTGGTCGTCCGGGGTGATTGCGTAGAGGGGCTCGGGCAATCGGCGGCCTCGGCTGGGCTCGGCTGGGCGACGAATGGCGCGGTGTCAGCGGCGGACGCGACCCCGCTCGAAGTCTCGATGGTACAGGCTGGCGGTCGGGTCGCGCTGCCCTCGGTACTTGCTGCCGATGCGCGCGTCGCCATAGCCGACCTCGACCGGCGAGCTGAGCCGCTGGAAGCTGATCTGGCCGATCTTCATGCCGTCGTACAGCGTGATCGGCAGGTTGGCCACGTTCGACAGCTCCAGGGTCAGGTTCCCCTCCCAGCCCGGGTCGACGAAGCCGGCCGTCGAGTGGATGAGGAGGCCCAGCCGGCCAAGCGAGCTTTTGCCGTCCAGTCGGGCGACCAGATCGTCTGGCAGCCCGACCCGCTCGAGGGTGGAGCCGAGCACGAACTCGCCCGGGTGCAGGATGAACGGCTCGTCGTCGGCGATCTCGAGCAGCTCGGTGAGCTCCGGCTGCGGCTCGCGCACGTCGATGTACGGGTAGCGGCTGTTGCGGAAGACCCGGAAGCGGCGGTCGAGATGGAGGTCGACGCTCGACGGCTGCACCGCCTCCGGAATGAAGGGGTCGATGAC
This sequence comes from Candidatus Limnocylindria bacterium, assembly GCA_036397815.1. Lineage (GTDB taxonomy): Bacteria > Chloroflexota > Limnocylindria > QHBO01 > QHBO01 > DASQFY01. Next base: position 4,358 of record DASWIE010000115.1, on the reverse strand, counting down.
GATCCTGCCGGCCTCGATCTCGGCGCGGATGTCGCGATCGGAGAGGACCACTACTCGGGGCGCTCCTCCGGCGCGGTCCGCTGCCGCATGAGGCGATCGACCTCGCGCTTCAGGGTCGAGATGTCCTCGTAGCTGTGATAGACCGATGCGAAGCGGATGTACGCCAGCTGGTCGATGTCGCGCAGCGCCTCGGTGGCCAGGCGGCCGATCTCCTTGCTGGTGACCTCGGGCTGGCCGCGCGCGCGCAGCAGGCTCTCGATGTCGTCGACCGCCTGCTCGGCGCGGGCGATCGTCACCGGCCGCTTCTCGAGCGCGCGCAGCAGGCCGCCGAGCAGCTTGGTGCGGTCGAAGTCCACGCGCGAGCCGTCACGCTTGATGACGCTCAGCCGCGCGCCCTCCGGGCGCTCGTAGGTGGTGAACCGATACGAGCAGGCCTCGCATTCCCGCCGGCGGCGGATGGTGCTCCCCGCCTCCAGGTCACGCGAGTCGATGACCCGAGTCCCCGTCTCGTTGCAGCGCGGACAGCGCATCCAAGGCTCCCTATCGTGCGAACTACACCAGTGGTGGTACCGAGAGGCAGCATACCACAATATATGGCCCTGCTCGTGCTTCCTGGCGTGGCTCAGACGCGGGCAGGGGTCCCGCTGACGGCGAACGCCGCGCGAAGCTTCCGCTCCGCGGCGCGGCCGGGCGGCGGCGTCAGGCGGTCGAGCCCCAGCAGCGCCGCGCCAAGCAGCGGCGGCGCGCGCAACGGCACAGGCCGCGCACCCGGCGCGACGCGCTGGATGGCGGCCGTCAGCCGCGCCAAAAATGCGGGGTCGTGGTTGAGGAAGACACCGCCGGCGAGGACGACGTCGAACTCCCGTCGCGCGATGCCCACCCGGCGGATCATGGCGATGGCCATGATCGCCAGCTCGTCGGCCAGCCGGTCGACGAGCCCGCGTGCCACCGCGTCACCCGCCTGGGCGGCCGCGAACACCACCCGCGCCAGCTCGCGGACGCGTTCCTCCTCGATGCGCCCGTCGTACATGGCGCGCGTCACGGCCGCCGGCCGCGCGAGGTGGAAGTGCGCTGGCACGAGACGCTCGAGCGTGGTGCGCGGGCCGCGGCCGTCCCGCGCCCGAACCGCGGCACCCAACGCGCCCATCCCCAGGTCGCGGCCTCCACCCTGGTCGCCGGAGATCGGTCCCAGCGCCGCCAGCCGCGCGGTACGGCCGCTCGCCCCCACCGCCGCGGCATTCACGCCGGCGCCGCAGATGAGCACCACGCCCCAACCGCGCTCGGTTCCCGCCCGCAGGGGCGCCAGCGTGTCATTGAGGACCTCGGTTCGGCGTGTCAGCCCAGAGTCGGCAAACGCCGAGGTGAGCATGCTCACATCGCGCCGAAAATCGGCGCCCGCCACGCAGTACATCCCCAGCTCGGCGACCGGACCCTCGCCGCGGGCCGGCAGGCCCGCGCGTCGGGCCGCTTCCGCGACCAGGGCGCGCAGCCGGGCGACTCCCTCGCGCAGCCCAACCTGCTGGTGCGAGACCGTTGGCCCGCGCACCGCGGCCAGCAGGCGGCCGTCGCGCGCGACGATCGCAACGTCGGCCTTCGAGTTGCCGCCATCCACCGCCAGCACGGCTGCCGGCGGACGCCTCACGGGGGCTCGATGGCGTCGGCGGGCCGGGGCTCGCCGATGGGCTCCAGGCCAGCTGGCAGGTCGAGCTCGTCGACCCGTACCAGCCTTGCGTTGGCCGCAAGCAGGCGTGCGATCGCTCTTGGGAGCGCAGACGCAACCGGGTCCGGCCAGGTGTGCAGCAGCACGATCGCACCGTCGCCGTGGGCGGTCGCGCCGTCGACGATCGCGTTCTCGACCGCACGCGCCGAACGGCGCCGCCACCACTCGTTGGCTTGCACGTGCCAGCCGATGTGCCGATAGCCGAGTCGTCCCAGGCTGCGCACCAGCTTCGCCTTGTCGGCGCCCGTTCCGAACGGCATTCGGAACCAGGGACGTGGATTGGCGCCGGTCGCCCCGACGATGGCGCGTTCCGCACTGCGAACGTCGGTCGCGAAGGCACCTGGCCGCAGGAGCGGCAACCGCGCGTGGTAGAAGGAGTGATTGCCGATCAGGTGGCCGGCGTCGGCGACCCGCCGTGCCATCGCCGGGTACGCCTCGACCCAGCGGCCCTGCAGGAAGAACGTGCCGCGAGCACCGGCCGCGTCCAGGCTCTCCAGGATCGAAGCTGTGTGCTCTCCATTTGCTGGCCGGTCCGGGTGTTCGGCGTCGAAGGTCAATGCCACCCGTATCGATTCGCTCACTTCTCGACGCCGGTGATCACGATGCCGCGCATGAAGGCGCGCTGGGCGAAGACGAAGATGATCATCGGGATCACGATCGTCATCAGGGTCGCGGCCTGGATGTACTGCGGCTCCGAGCCGTAGATGTTGTTGAACTGCGACAGGCCGAGCGCGATCGGAGCCAGCTCGGGCGCTGTCGACAGATAGATGAGCGGCTCGAAGTAGAGGTTCCACGAGTAGACGAGGTGGAAGATGGCGACCGCCACGATCACCGGCCACGACGAGGGGACGATGATCGAGGTCAGGATTCGGAAGGGACCTGCCCCGTCGATCTTCGCCGCGTCATCGAGCTCGCGTGGGATGGTCAGGAAGTATTGGCGCAGCAGGAAGACGTCGTACGCGTTCGCGAAGAAGGCCGGCACCAGGAGCGGCAGCCATGTCCCGACCCAGCCCAGGTTCACGAAGATCGTGTAGGTCGGGATCAGCGTCACCGCCGCCGGCAGGAAGATGGTCGACAGCAGAAGCAGGAAGAGGAAGCCGCGCCCACGGAACCTGAAGCGGGCGAAGCCGTAGGCCACCAGCGTGCACGACACGATCGTGCCGAGGCCGCCGATGGCCGCCAGCGCGGCGGTGTTGAAGAGCAGGCGCGGGAAATTGATACGCGTCCAGACCTCCGCGAAGTTGCCCCATCTCGGCGCGAACTCCCACGGCTGCTCCAGCGCTCGCCACGACCCCTGCCAGGTGATGATCCCGGCGTCGGGATCAGCCGGGTCGATGAAGCCACTCTCCTGCCGGCCCTTGTCGACGAGCGCGAGCTCGCGGTTCGTGCCCTCGATCGGCACAACATAGACGTCGTACTCCCTGCCCTCCCATTCGAAGGTTGCGGGATCGGCAGGCCAGATCGGCGCGCCGATGGTGGTGATCTGGTCGGCCGACTTCAGCGAGAGGCTCAGGGTCCGGAGCAGCGGCGAGAGGAAGAAGGCGAGCAGGATGATCGTGAATGAGGTGACCAGCAGCGAGCGACCATCGAACGGGCGGCGTCGGCGCTTCTCCCGCTCCGCGCTCGCCGCGGTTGACTGCAGCTCCGGCACGCCAACGAGCTGCGCCTCGCCCGCCATCTACTTCGTCTCCCCGGCGTAGTAGACCCAGAACCGCGCGCTCCAGAAGAGGACCAGGGTGCAGGCCAGGATCACCACGAAGAGGAGCCAGGCCAGGGTCGCTCCATACGACATGTTCTGGAAGCTGAAGAAGGTGTTATAGACGTAGATGTTGAAGAAGTAGGTGGCGCCGGCCGGCCGTCCGGTGCCACTGTTGAGCACCAGCGGGACGAGGAAGTACTGCAGCACGCCGACGGTGCCGAGCGTCACGCTGTAGAAGATGACCGGCGACATCAGGGGCAGCGTCACGTGGCGCAGGCTCTTCCACCAACCGGCGCCGTCGACTCGGGCGGCGTCGTAGAGCTCGGTCGGCACGTTCTGGAGCCCGGCCAGGTTCACGATCACCGCGCTGCCGATCCCCCATAGACCGATGAGCACCAGCCCGGGGTACACCCAGCCCGGGTCGTTCAGCCAGTCGGGTCCCTCGAGGCCGAAGATCTCGAGCAGGCCGTTCAGCCAGCCAGCCTCGGGGTTGAGCATGCTCCCCCATGCGAACAGGGCGGCCACGAACGGGATGATGTAGGGCATGAAGAAGAGCGCCTGGAAATAGCGCGAGCCCCGCAGGTAGCTGCTGTTCAGCAGCAGGGCGAGGCTGAAGGGAAGGATGAGGCCGATGGGCAATGCGATGGCCGCGAAGCGCAAGGTTACGAACAGCGCATCCCAGGCTCGCGGGTCGTTGAGCATGGTCACGTAATTGTCGAACCCGACGAAGCGGACCGGCTGTTGCTGGTTCAGCCGAAGGTTGAGGAAGGTGAAGACAAGGGTTGCGATCACCGGCACGAGGGTGAGCGTCAGGAACCCGAACATCCACGGGCTGATGAAGGCGTAGCCCCAGATCGACTCGCGCTGAGCCAGGGTGAGCCGCGACGCGCGCTGCGGCGGACGCAGCGGCGCCTCGAGCTCGGTGATCGTCATCTGACC
>DASWIE010000114.1:0-33623 GCA_036397815.1 Candidatus Limnocylindria bacterium | reverse complement strand
GGCCGACGACCGTCTGCGATTGCTCGCGCAAGAACTGCTGCACGTAGTACGGGCCGAGACCACTCTTGCCGGACGACCCGGAGCCCTTCCAGCCGCCGAAGCTCTGGATGCCCGGCCAGGCCCCGGTGGTGGCGCCCGCTCGGCGGTTGACGTACACGACTCCGGCCTGGATCGCGTCCAGGAAGCGACGGATCTCCGCCTCGTCGTGGCTGAAGATGCCGGCCGTCAGCCCGTACGGCGTCGAGTTCGAGAGCTCGACGGCCTCGTCGACGGAATCCACCTCACCCACCACCAGGAAGGGCACGAACAGCTCGTCACGGAAGAGACGGTGGCTGACCGGCAGGCCGGTGACGATGGTCGGGGTCGGGAAGTAGCCGCGCTCCGTCTCCGGACCGCGCAGCACCTCGCCGCCGAGCTCGACCGTTCCGCCGTCGCGCCTCGCGTCGGCGACGGCGTCGGTGAACTTGCGCAGGGCGTGCTCGTTGATGACGGGGCCCATCCAGTTCTGGCGCTGGGTCGGGTCGCCGACCGTGAGCGTGCGTGCCTTCTCGACCAGCGTGGCGACGAACTCGCCCGCCACCGAACGCTCGACGTAGACCCGGCTGTTGGCGCTGCACTTCTGGCCGTCGAAGCCGAAGGCGGAGCGCATGACGCCCTCGGCCGCCTCGTCCAGGTCAGCGCTGGCGGTGACGATGGCGGGGTTCTTGCCGCCCATCTCGGTGATGATCGGGCGCGGGTAGTCCCGGGTGAAGCCGGTGTAAAGCTTCATCCCGACCTCGTAGCTGCCGGTGAAGACGAGCCCGTCGATCCCGCGGTTCTCCTCCAGCTCGGCTCCCACCGTCTCGCCTGGTCCGGTGACCAGGTTGAAGACGCCGGCCGGCACGCCGGCGTCGCGCAGTGCTTCGCCGAACTTGTGAGCCATCAGCGGCGCATCCGACGACGGCTTGAGGACCACCGTGTTGCCGGCGATCAAGGCGCCGGCCGCCGGGCCGCCGGCCAGCGCCATCGGGAAGTTGAACGGGCTGATCACCGCCCACACCCCGTGCGGCTTCAGGATCGAGCGCGTGTGCTCGGACGGCGAAAGCGAGCCCATCGGTCTCACGAACCCGTCGTTCCGCTCCATCTCGTCGCTGTAGTAGCGCAGCAGGTCAGCCGTCTCCTCGACGTCGCCCAGCGCCTCCAGCCGGTTCTTGCCGACTTCGAAGCTCATCAGCGCCGCGTACTCGAACGCTCGGTCGCTGATCAGGTCCGCGGCGCGTCGCATCAGCTCCAGGCGCTTTCGCCACCCGAGGTCCCGCCACCGCGGGAATGCCGCGCGCGCGGCGTCGACCGCGTCCTGCACGTCCTGCCGGGTGCCGACCGGGAAGCGGGCCACCACAATCTCGCGGTCGATCGGCGATCGATCCTCGAACTCAGTCGCGCCGGCGCGCTCCTCCGCGCCGATGAGCATCGGATACGAGCGTCCAAGCTGCCCGCGTACCCGCTCGACGGCCGCGTCGAACGACGACTGCAGCTCCTCGTTGTCGGCGGACAGCGTGGCGTAGGTGATCTTGATGCGGGGCGTGGTGCTGGCCATGCCGGGTGGGCCTCCGAGCGTGGGAAGCGCCGTCGTGCACCCACGGCGCAGGGGCATTATCGCATCGGCCGAGGGCCGGGCACGCTGAAGGCCAGGCTCCGGGGGGAGAAGAGCCTGGCCTTCGAGCGCGACGAATGATAGTTGGCGCGATCCGCGCCCGCAAGGTAGATTTTCTACGGATTCCGCAGGCGTCTGCCGCTTCGCGAGCGTGGATTCGGGGTCATGGCCCGATGAGTGCCGCGACCTCAGGGCTTGGCGAGGTGATAGAGGCCCAGGCGGAGGTCCAGGCGGTGCGGATGTGGCCCCATCAGGAACGCTCGGCCGCGGTCACCGTACAGGAGAGGAAGGAGCTCCAGGGCGGCGGCCGGGTCGCGCAGGTCCAGCCGGGCATGCACCACCTTGATCTTGAACCCGTGGCGCAGCCACCAGCCGGTGCGGCGCTGCGTCGCCGCCAGCGCGTGCGCCACCACCTCCGGCTCGAGCAGGCTGGCGAGATCGTCACGGCCGTAGTAGCCAATGACCACCAGCCGCCCGCCCGGTCGAAGCACGCGCAGCGCCTCGGTGATCGCCGGCAGCGACGAGTCGTCGGGCTCGATGAGCCCGGACAGCACGATGTCGACGGCCTCGTCGCGCAGCGGGAGATGGTCCGGCTCTCCCTCGACGATCCGAATGTTCGGCTGGTGCGCGGCGCTCGCGCGCTCCCGCGCGGCGTCGAGCAACGCCGGCTCCGACTCGATCCCATACGTGCGCGCGGTGCGCCGCGCCAGGAGCATGGGATAGTGGCCGATCCCGGTCCCCACGTCGGCGATCCGCTTGCCGGAGAGCGGCACGATCCGCTCGAGCGCGGCGAGCACCCTGCGTTCCGGGTCGATCACCTCGCCCAGCAGGGCGTGGAGCGCCGGATCGGGGCTGGTCCAGGCCGGCAGGATGGCGTGCATGGCGCCAGCCTACGGCACGCTCACCCGCAGCTCCGCAGGTTCGCCGCCCTCGAGCAGCAGGATCGCCTCGCCGGCGAGCACTTGGAGGTCGAACTCGACGGCGCCGTTGGCTTGGCGGGTGACGAGGATGGGGATCGTCAGGGTCGCCCCTGGATCGAGCGGGCCCCACCCCAGCGAGGTCGTGCCGGCCGGCTCGCCGCGCTCGCCAGGTCCCTCGACCCACTTCGTCCAATCCTGCAGGAGCGGTGGTCCGCCGTCGGCGATCCGCGCCTCGGACGGCGCGAAGGGAGCCAGGAAGAGGGTCTGCTTGAGCTCGGTGGCCCAGCGCAGGACCAGCTCCGTGACGCGCTCGTCCGACAGGTTGGTGACGGTCACCACGATCCGCCCGCCGCCATTGGCGGGGACCTCCGGTGCAACGTCGACCCGGATCAGGCGCGGGTCCTCCTCCCCGGGAAGGGGCAGCGACAGGGCCGGCTCCGGGGTGGCCGTGGGCTGCGGCGTGGCTGAGGCGCTCGCCGTGACCTCGCTCGGCGAGGGCGTCGCGCTGGCAGGAGGGCTCGAGGTCGGCGCCGCGCAGGCGGCCATGGAAGCCAGCAGCAGCGCGGCGACGGACGCCTCGGCCGCCCGCCGGCTCGTCCATCCCAAGGGGCGTTCAGTCATGCGGCTCGGACCGCAGCTCGCTGAGCCGATTTCGAATGGCGAAGGCGGCAGCTTGTGCGCGGCTTGCGAGCGAGAGCTTCGCCAGGATGCTGCTGACGTAGTTGCGCACCGTCTTCTCGGCGAGCTGCATGGCGGTCGCGATCTCGCGGTTCGACTCACCCTGCGCCAGGTGGGCGAGCACGCGCCGTTCCTGCTCGGTCAGCTCGCCGAATGCGCCCGACTCCTCGGCGTGCGCGGCGTGGCGCAGCCGCTCCAGCACCGCGGCGGTGACCGCCGGGTCGAGCATCGAGCGGCCGTCGGCCACGGTCCGGATCGCGTTCACCAGCTCGTCCGAGCCGATTCGCTTCAGCACGTAGCCGGAGGCCCCGGCCGCGATCGCCTCGAACAGGGCCTCCTCGTCGGCGTAGCTGGTGAGCATCACGACCGGGGTGTCCGGCATCTCAGCGGTGATCGTCCGGCACGCATCGGTCCCGCTCCCGTTCGGCATCCGGATGTCCATCACAACCACGTCCGGGCGATGAGCCCTGGCCAGGCGCACCGCCTCGTCTCCCGAGCCAGCTTCGGCGACCACCCGGAAGCCGGCCTGGCGGTCGAGCAGCGAGACGAGACCGATGCGGACCACCTCGTGGTCGTCGGCGATCAGGATGCGGATCGAGCGGGTGGCGGTGTCGGCGGTCACGGCAGGGCAGGCTTCAGCTCATCGGGGACGGCGGCTCGCCGCCACCGGCATGGTAAGGGAGAGGGCCGTGCCCTGCCCCGGTGCACTTCGAAGGTCGATCGCGGCTCGCAGGAGCTCCGCCCTTCGCCGCAGGTTGGCCAGCCCCTGCGCCCTGCCCGTGCGGCCCTGCTCCTCCGCGGCTTCCATGTCGAAGCCCACGCCGTCGTCGCGGATCTCGAGCGTCAGGCGCCGACGGGAGCAGGCCAGGCGCACGGACACGTGGCGGGCGTCCGCGTGGCGCAGCACGTTGCTGAAGGCCTCGTGCACGATCTGGCGCAGCTCCTCGGCCTGGTCGGCGCGCAGGCTCGGGATCCAGCTGCCCTCCACGCGCAGGTCGAGCGCCACGAGCGTGTTGGCGCGGAGCTCGTCCGCCACGCTGCGCACGATCTCCTCGGCATCCAGTGTCTCCAGGCTGGCAGATCGCAGGTCGAAGATGGTGCGCCGGATGTCGCCGGTGATGCGGTCGAGCTCGGTCAGGACGGTGCCGATCCGCCCGCGCGGCCCCTCGGCAGCGGGCTCGAGCGTGGCCCGCGCCTCCTCGAGGTGGAGGCCGGCGGCGTAGATGGACTGGATGATCCCATCGTGCAGGTCGCGCCCGATTCGCTCGCGCTCGCGCGCCAGCAGCTCGCGCCGCCTGGCGTCGGCCAGGGCCCGATCGGTCTCCTGCTCGAACAGGTCGAGGGCGACGATGATGGCCATCGCGATCACCAGCCCGGTCGCCGAGCGAAGCACCTCGATCGGGATGCCGAGCGCATCCCGCACCACGGCCGCGTTCAACAGCTCGGCAGGTGGAAAGGGGGCGGGCATGCCGACCAGGCCGCCCACCAGCGCGTAGACCGCGAAGGCGCCGGCGGCAACCCTGAGCCCGATCCCCACCGGTGGGCGGGCCAGCGGCCCGACCGCGGCGGCGCTGCGCACCAGCCCCCACGCCGCCAGCACCGCCCCGGGGATGCCGAGCAGCCACCGAGCCAGGACGTCGCCGACCGCCAACGGCGCACCGACGCCCGCCAGCGCCGCGTCGATCCGGCCCTCCTGGAGCCATGGGCTCGGATCCGGCTCGAAGCCAGCCACGGAGGCCGAGACCACGAGCGTGGCGCCGCCCCAGGCCAGCAGCGCCGCGGCCGGCAGCAGGCGCAGCCGGCCGAGGATCGGCAGCCGGGTGGTGACCGCCAGCAGCTCGACCCCGAACTGGAGGAGCAGTGCGAAGGAGACGCCCTTCATGAGCAGCTGGAGGACGAGCAGCGCCTCGGTGGCGGCGAGCGGCAGGTAGCCCGACTGGATCGGGACGAACAGGTAGCCCCACTCGTGGAAGCCGTGGACGATGCCGAAGGCGGCCAGCCAGGGCAGCGGCCGCGCCAAGGCCAGGGCGCTGCGCTTGAGCGACTGCAGCGCGATCGCCAGGCCGAGGACGAAGAAGACCTGCCCGTAGACCGACAGGACGATGACCCGGTTGGTCGCGAACAGCTCGGCGAGCGCGTCCATTGGCGCCATCTTAGGCGCGCCGCCTGCGCAGCCCGCCGCGTCAACCGGGCGCCGGGCTAGAGGCTCTCGACGGCCCTCCAGAGCGTGGCGAGGCCGGTCGGATCGTGCGTCGGCGGCGCGTACTCGGCCTCGCGTGGGCCAGGCAGGCCGGCGAAGAGCCGCAGCGGGGGAGGAGCCGCGGGCAGCGCCTCGGCCAGCTCAAGGACCTCGTCTTCGGGGGTCGGCTCGGTGCCCCGCAGGTCGATCTCGCGGTCGCGAGCGCGTCGGCTGCGCATGCGGCCAGCCTACACCCGCGGGCGTCTCCTGCGCCTCACCCGCAGTGGTCGATGTCGCGCCACTTCTCGACCGTCGCCTCGACGAGCTGGCTGCCCTCCGTGCCATGGACCACCGTGAACGTCCGGTTGGGGATCTCACCGCAGCCGGCGTCCTTTTCGACCGCGTCCCAGCTGCCGCGGGTGAACTTGAACTCGGGGATCTCGCCCTCGGCAAATTCGACGGTGATCGTCCAGACGCCGCCGCCGGCCGCGGTCATCGGCGTGGCGCCGGGGTCCCAGCCCTGGAACGCCCCGGCGATATAGACGGTGTCGCCGGCCGGCGTGTTGGCCGGGATGGTGGCGTTGAAGGTGACCGCCACCGTTCTCGACTCCGCGGCGGCGACCACCTCGTTTGAGTCGTCCGAGCGGTTGAAGCTCGTGTCCTGGGCGGTGACGACGTAGTAGTAGCTGGCACCGCCGCGCACCCCCTGGTCGGTGAAGGTCGCGTCCGACGCGGTCCCGATCCGCTGGTAGGGCCCGCCGGGCTCGTCGGCGCGCCACACCTCGTAGCGGAACAGGTCGTCACCGTCCACGACCGACCAGACCAGGGTGACCGATGCCTCGGAGACGACCGATGCGGCGGCGTCCGCTGGTGCGCCAGGGGGATCCTCATCCGCCGGCGGCTGCGCCTCGAGCAGGACGGCCTGCGCGGCGGCGTAGCCGATGCCGTCACGGTCGGCGAGCTGCCAGCTCGCGCCGCCGTCCGTCGAGACGCGGAGCGCGATCTCGTAGCTGCCCACCTCCTCCGGGCGGACGCTGCCAACGAACTCGTCCGCGCTGTCGACATCGGCGTTGAAGGTCATCGGACTCCATCGCCATGCCTCGTCCGTGGCCGGATCCGTGCCACCAGGCCCGAGTCCAGCCTGGGCCAGGACGCCGATGGTTGCGCCCGTCGCCCCGCTGTACCCGTCGACCGTGATCCGAGCCGTCACGGGTGCCCCTGCGTCGACCGCAGAAAGTGGCTGCGCCATCGTGGATGCGCCGGTCAGGCGCGCATCGGCGACCGTGACCTGCGGCAGCGCCGCCGCATCCGCGGATCGCGCGGAGGCGTTGTCCGCGGCATCGCTGGCGGTGACGACGTAGTGGTACTGCGTCCCGTTCCGGGCGGTGACATCGGCGTATGTGGTCGCGCTGCCGCCGCCGATCGCCAGGTAGCCGCCGCCGGCAACCACCGATCGCCAGACGGTGTACTGGACCGCATCGGCGCTCGCGTCCCAGCTGAGCGTCACCGAGCCGGCGGTGGCGGTGGCGCTGATGCCCGCCGGAGCGTCCGGCGGTGCGAGGTCGGAGCCCACCTCGCTGAGCAACACCGCGATGCCGCGCGGCGCCAGCGTGAGCCGCAGCACACCGTCAGCCCACGTCGCCGGCTCGCCACCCAGCACGTCCGTGATGGCCAGCCCATCGGGCAGGTAGCCACCCACCTCGATCTCGATCGGACGTTCCGTCTCGGACAGGTTGAGGACGGTGATCACGGCCTCCGCATCGGTCCGTCGCCCGAAGGCGAGCACGCCCGCCTGGTCATCGGTCTCCAGGAAGCGCAGGTCGCCAGATCGCAGCGCCTCGTGGCCGCGTCGCAACGTGGCGAGCGACCGGTAGAACGCGCGCAGCTCGGTGTCCTCGGCACCCCAGGGATACGTGCGCCGATCGTCGGGGTCATCGTGACCGGTCAGGCCAACCTCGTCGCCGTAATAGATCGACGCCATTCCTGGCCAGGTGAGCTGCAGCGCGGCAACCTGGCGCAGCTTCGCCTTGCCGGCATCCAGCGCCTCGGCGGCCTCCTTCTCCTCGCGGTTGTCGGCGCCTGGAGTCAGAGTCCACAGGATCCGGGTGGTGTCGTGGCTGTCGACCAGGTTGAGCAGGGAATTCCAGGCGGCGGGTGGGTAGTCCTCGCGCACGCCCTCCATGGCCGATGCGAACTGGCTGGGCGTCATGCCGGCGATCGACCCGTCCAGGTCGGGCGTATCGCCGTTGACCAGGCCGATGACGGCGCGTCGGAAGCGGTAGTTCATCACCCCATCGGCCTCGCCACCCAGCAGCCACGCGGACGCGTCGCCCCACTCCTCGCCAAGGACCAGGGAGTCGGGGCTCGCTTCCTTGGCCGCGCGCCGCAGGGCGCGCAGGAACCCATGGCCGATCTCGTTCATGACATCCAGGCGCCATCCGTCGATGCCGACCGCAAGCCAGCTCCGGACCACGCCGTCGTCACCATTGATGAGCTCCATCACCTCCGGGCCCTCGGTCAGGACGGGAAGCGTGTCGAAGCCGAACCAATCGACATAGGTCTGCCCGTCGAAGCACTTCGCCGGTGGGCCGGGCTGGAGCGTGTACCAGGCCGCGTGGGGGGAGTCCGCCGACTCGCATGCCCCAACCTCACTGAACCGGTGTGCCCGATCGAAGAACGGGGAGTCGGACGAGGTGTGGTTGAAGACCCCGTCCAAGATGACCGACATTCCAAGGTCGTGGGCTGTGGCCACCAGGTCGTCAAACTCCTCGTTTGTTCCGAGGTCGGGGTCGACGAACGCGTAGTCGGTCGTGTCGTAGCGATGGTTCGACGGCGCGGCGAAGATCGGGTTCAGGTAGATCACGGTCACACCCAGGTCGGCCAGATCGGGGAGGTGCTCGGTCAGGCCGGCGAGGTCGCCGCCGAAGAAGTCACGCCCCAGCGGCCCCTCGGTGCAGGGCTCGGCGGGAGACTGGTAGGCGCGGCAGTAGCCCTCCGGCAGGTCGCCCCAGGCCTTGACCAGCACCGGGTTGCCGTACACGTCGCCGTAGCGGTACCGCTCTGCCCCGTTCGGTCCGGGCACAGCCCCGGGCGAGGGGTCGTTCGACGGGTCGCCGTTGGCGAACCGATCCGGAAAGATCTGGTAGACGGTCGCGCCCGCCGTCCAGCCCGGCGCAGCGAACTCTGGGTCGTAGGTCACGATCTGCCAGCTGGCATCCGCCGACTGGGCGAGCACCGAGCCGGCGCCGCCGTCGAGCGCGGAGTCATCCTCCAGGTAGCGGGTTGCGGCTCCATCGCGCAAGATGAAGCGGTAGTAGAGGACGGTCGGGATCTTGATGGTCGGCAGCTCGACCTGCCAGTAGTCGTAGCCGTGCTCGCCGGCGGTCGCGTCGCGAGCGACCACCTCCATGTCGATGACGACCTGCGTCTGAGCGAGGGCGTCGTAGACGCGGACCGACGCCTCCGACAGGTCGCCGGCCGCCGCCTGCAGGCGCAGGGTCACGACCGTCCCGGCCGGGACGGCGCCGAACGGTACGCGGTAGAGGTCGTTGCGGCTGTCGTGCGCCAGGTCCGCGTCGCTGATGGTGCCGTCGATCGCCAGCGGCGGCTTGTCGGGCTGCTGCGCGATCGGTCCGGGACCCGGACCGTCGCGCGAGAGCAGCAGCACCGCGCCGGTGATGATCAGGATGCCCAGCAGCCCGCCGCGCGCGATCCATCGAGCCCTGCCCGGCGGGAGGTATCGGTTCACGGACTCACCCTGAACACGCTCCCGGACCGCGGCGCGAGCTCGAGCAGCGTCCCATCGCCGCGAGGGTTGGCGTTGACGGTGGCGGCCACGGCGGTTGATGTGTGCAGCACGGCGAGCCGATCAGCCGAGACCTCGACCGGCAGGATGGTCGGCTCCTCGCCGGCGTTCAGGGCGACCATCAGCGTCCCCTGATCGCCGGTCCGGAGATAGGCGCTCGCCATGCCGGCCGCGGCGAGCGGCTGGAAGCCGCCGTGGCGCAGGACCGGCTCGCCGTGTCGCAGCGCGACAAGCGCGCGCAGGTAGTCGAGCAGCTCCATGTCCCAGGCCTGGCGGTCCCAGGGGAAGCCCGCCCGGCTGCCCGGATCGTGCTCGCCGGTCAGCCCGATCTCGTCGCCGTAGTAGATGCAGGGCGCACCCGGCATCGTCATCAGCACCAGCCAGCCGAGCCGCAGGGACGCCTTGTCGTCCCCCGCCATGGTGAGGAAGCGCGGGGTGTCGTGCGTGTCGAGGAGGGTGAGCATGGCGCCGGCCGAGTCGGGGTCGTAGGTGCGGTAGATGCGCGCCAGGCGCGCCAGGAATGTCTCGGCGTCCTCGGGGCGTATGTTGCGCGCCAGCTCGGCCTCCTGAGCGACGACGTCGAGGCGCAGGTGGCGCCCGGTCACGTGGCTGGTGATGGCGGCCGCCAGCGGATAGTTCATCAGCCCGTCGTATGTCCGGCCGTCGAGCAGGTCGCCGCGCTCCTGCCAGATCTCGCCGACGATGTAGGCATCAGGATTCAGGGCTCGGACACGGGTCCGGAACTCCTCCCAGAACCCGGGGGTGGTGATCTCGTCCGGCACGTCCAGCCGCCAGCCGTCGATGCCGAAGGCGGTCCAGTGCTCGGCGACGGCCATCAGGTACTCCCGCACGATCGGGTTGTCGGTGTTCAGCTTCGGCAGCGCGGGAAGGTCCCACCAGGCTTGGTAGCCCAGCGTCTGGAGCGACTGCGTTCCGCTCCCGTGCTGGTCTCCCCAATCCGCGGCCAGCGGCCCGGCCGGCATCTGGTACGGGTAGGCGCGCAGCTGGCGCCCTTCGGCGAGCATCGCCTGATTGAGGTAGAACCAGTCGCGGTAGGGCGAGCTTGCCCCGGCTTCCATCACATGGTGAAACGGCCAGAAGCCGCGGCTGGCGTGGTTGAAGACGCCGTCCAGGATCACCCGCATGCCGCGGAGGTGAGCCGCGTCGAGCAGCTCGCGCAGGGCGTCATCGCCGCCGAGCAGCGGGTCGACCTGCATGTAGTCGTAGGTGTGGTACCGATGGTTCGAGGCCGAGGCGAACACCGGGTTGAAGTAGATGGCGGTGACACCCAGGCCCTCCAGGTGGTCGAGGTGCTCGACGACGCCCAGGAGGTCACCGCCCTTGAATCCGTGAACGGTGGGCGGTGAGTCCCAGTCCTCCAGCGGCCCGGGCTTGGCGACGCGGGCGCTGGAGGCGAATCGGTCCGGAAAGATCTGGTAGAAGACGGCATCCCTGACCCAGCCCGGAGTCGTGGCGACGGGCATCGGTCAGGTCAGCCCTTGACCCCACCCAGGGTCACTCCGGAGATGAGCCACTTGGAGGAGTAGAGGAAGAGCGCCACGACCGGGATCGAGATCAGGATCGAGGCGGCGGCCAGGTCGCCCCACTGCGTCTGGAACTGGGCCTGGAAGCGCAGGACGCCGAGCGGCCAGGTGAACAGCTCGGTCGACGAGCCGATCAGGACCCGGGCCAGGACGAACTCGTTCCAGGCGGCCAGGAAGTTGAACAGGAATACGATCGCCAGAGCCGGGGTGGAGAGCGGCAGCAGGATGCGCCAGAAGGCCTCCAGCTGCGATGCGCCGTCGATGCGGGCCGCCTCCTCCAGCTCGATCGGCACCGTGTCGTAGTAGCCCTTCAGGATCCAGATGCTGAACGGAACGCTGGTCACGCTGTAGGCGATCACCAGGCCGCGATAGCTGTCCTTCAGGTCGAGCTGGATGGAGAGGATGAAGAGCGGGACGAGGAGCATGGTGGCCGGGATCAGCTGGGTCGCCAGCAGGGCGGTCAGGCCCACCCCGCGACCGGGGAACTTGTAGCGGCTGAAGGCATAGGCCGACGTCGCCGCAAAGAGGAGGCCCACGATCGAGGTGCCGACGGTGATGATCAGGCTGTTGAACAGCCACTGCGGGAAGTCGGTGTCGGTCAGGACGTGCACGAACGAGTCGAGGGTGGCTCCCTCGGGGAACAGCTTGAACTCGCGCTCCAGCAGGCGATCCTCCGGGCGCAGCGAGACGCTCAGCACGCGGAAGACCGGGAAGGCCGCGATCAGCGAGGCGAGGATCAGCACGGCGTGGATGACGACGCGCTTGCCGAAGCTGTCCGTGCGTCCGCCGCCTCCCTTGGCGACGGCCGCCGCGGCGGCTGGACCGGCCTGCGCCGCCGGGACGACCGGGACGCTGGTGGCGCCGCTCATTCGGTCGCTCCCTTCAGGGCGCCGCTGCGCCGCACGTAGAAGATGACGAACAGGAGCAGGATCGCGAAGATCACGAAGGCGTAGGCACCCGCGAACCCGTAGCGGTTGTATTGGAACGCCGCCCGGAAGAGGCCTGTCACCAGCGTGTCGCTCGTTTCAAGCTCGTTCTGGTTGATCACGAATGGGACGTTGAAGTTGTTGAACGTCCAGACCACGCCAAGGATGATGGCCGGGGTCAGGACCGGGGCGAGCAGCGGGAGCGTGATGTGCCGGAACGACTGGCGGCTGCTGGCGCCGTCGATCTCAGCCGCCTCGTAGAGGTCGGACGGGATGCTCTGGAGTCCGCCCAGCAGGATCACCATCATGAATGGGATCCCGAGCCAGACGTTGACCATCACCATCGCGAAGAAGTTCCAGAACGGGTCGATCAGCCAGCCGGGGCCTTCGACCCCGATGCCTGCCAGCAGCTGGTTGACCATGCCGAACTCGGAGTGGAGCTCCGTCCGCCAGACGGCGAGCGCCACGATCTGCGGCGTGGCCCAGGGCAGCACGATCAGCGCGCGATAGATCCCCTTGCCGCGCATCTGGCGATGAAGCAGCAGCGCGAGCCCCAGGCCGCCAAGGACGTGGAAGGTGACGTTGAGGACGGTCCACAGCACGGTCTGCCACATGACCTGGAAGAAGGTGGCCTGCTGGAGCACGGGAGCCGTGAAGACCCGCACGTAGTTGTCGACCCCCACGAACATGTCCTGCGTCAGGCCCAGGAAGCCCGGGTCGCGGAGGTTCCGCAGGCTCATGTTGGTGAAGCTGACGTTGAGCTCCCAGAGGAGCGGGTAGAAGATGAGCCCGATGAGCCCGACGAATGCCGGCGCGATGAGCATGAACGGAACGGCGAGGCGCGCCTTGAGCCATCGGACAAGGACGACGTAGAGGAAGCCCTCGAGCACCGCCACGGCCACGGCGACCACGGCCAGGGTGGTCAGGACTTCAACCAGGGCACCGATTGTCTGGTCGACGTTCATCGTCCGCCTCTGCAGCGTTCGGCTGAGGTGGGAAGGAGTGGGGTGGGGCCGTGCGGCCCCACCCCACCTTCAAGTACGAGCTACTGGAGGGTGGCCAGGCAGTTCTCGGCAGCAGTCTGCATCGTGGCGAGGATGCCCTCGATGTCATCGTTGCCACCGAACATGTCGCGCACCGCCGCCGTCATCGCGTCGAAGTTGCATCGCATCTCGACGTTGATCGGCTGCGGGACGCCCTTCGACACCGCGTCACCGGCGCCCTGGAGACCGGGATCATCGGTGACCACCGGATCGGCCAGGATCTCGGCGTTGGACGGGAGGCGCTTCAGCTGCTCGACCTGCGCCCGCTGCTGGTCGGCAGCGAGCGAGAAGTTGATGAAGTCGAGCACCACGGTCAGGGTGTCACCCTCGACCGCGGACGGCACCATGTAGTAGGTGCCGCCGATGTACGGCTTCGGGAATTCTCCGGTGGCGGTCACCTCGGGCAGCGCGGCCACGCCGAGATCCTCGCCAAGCTGATCGGTGTAGTTCGCCAGCTCCCAGTCGCCGTTCATGATCATCGCCGCCGCGCCAGTCGTGAACAGGTCGCTGGCGCAGGTGTAGTCGCACTCGGCCGGCATGACGCCGTCCGTGTACTTCAGGTCGTGCAGGAACTGGAGCGCGTCGCCCATCTCCGGCGTGTCCAGGGTCGGCGTGACCCCGTCGTCCGCGAACACGGACCCGCCGAAGCCGCCGAGCCACGGGACCAGCCAGAACGACTCGGTCTGGTTCAGGACGAAGCCATAGTTTCCCGCCGCCGCGTCGGTGTTCTCCGTGGCGATGGAGATCAGCTCATCGGTGTCGGCCGGGGGCTCGTCACCCATGATCGACTTGTTGTAGTAGAGCATCAGCTGGTTGCCGATCGAGATCGGTGCGACCCAGACCTTGCCATCGAAGGTGCCGGATCCCTGCGCCGCCTCGGCCAGGACGCTCTCGTCGAACTTGCCGCCGAGCTCCTGGATGACGCCGGCCTCGACCAACGGTCCGACGTGGTCGAGCACCGTCCACAGCAGCTGCGGCTGAGCATCCGGGCTGAGCGCGGTGTTGACCATGTCCTCGCGCAGCAGCTCGACGTCCTTGTTGACGACCTCGAAGGTGACGTTGGCATGGAGTGCGGTGTAGTCATCGGCCAGGGCCTGGACGAAGTCGATCTGCGGATCGCCCTCCTTGGTCCAGAGCTCGATGGTGATGTCGCCGGTCGGGAACTCCTCCCCGGCAGACGCAGCGGCCGATTCCGCCGGCTCCTCTGATGTGGTCAGCTCTCCGCCGCAGGCCGAGACCACGAGGGCCAGCGCGGCGAACGGGATAAACCTGGATGCGCGTCTACGAGTCATCTGCGTGAACTACCTCATCTGGGTGAAGGTCGATGGTGAGTAGGCATGTCAGGGCGCAGCGGCACCTCCTCTGCTTCGGTCGGCTGCAGGCAGCACGGATGTGGTGTTGGGTGGCGCGGTCGACCCGCGCACGACAAGTCGGGTGGGCAGGACTTCATGGGTTGCGGCGCGGCCGTCGGCCGCGCCGATGGCGTCGATCAGCCGGGTCGCAGCGAGCCGCCCCTTCTCGCGGATCGGTTGATGGACCGTGGTCAGGCGTGGCGAGACCCACGAGGCAGCCTCGATGTCGTCGAAGCCGACGACCGACAGCTCCTCGGGCAGGTGCATCCCGGCATCGATGGCCGCGTTCATGACGCCGATGGCCGTCACGTCGCTCATCGTCATGATGGCGCTCGGCAGGCCGGCCTCCACGAACGCATCGAAGGCGGCGCGACCGCCCTCTTCGGAGACGGGCGCGGAGACGATGCGGAGCCGCACCGGGCCTTCGCCGTTGCTCGAAAGGCCGAAGCCCTCGCGCAGGCCGGCCAGCCGCCGCCCCGAGATGCCGTGCTGCTCGTCGACCGGGCTGTCCGGATGCGCCGCGATCAGGACGACGCCCACGTCCCGATGGCCGAGCTCGGCGAGGTGCTTCGCGGCGGCGCGCGTGCCGGAGGCGTCGTCGATCGCGATCACGGCGGCGTCCTCCCAGCCCTCCACGTCGAGCGCCACGATGGGCAGGCCGGCCCGGCGCACCTGGTCGATCTCCGGATGCTCGGCCGAAAGGCCGAGCAGGATCAGGCCGTCGACCAGCGCGCCCTCGACTGCGGTGGCGATCGAGCCGTGGACGGGCGGCACGATGACGACGGCGATGCCCTGGGCGTCGCAGACGTCGCCGATTCCGCGCATCAGCTCGGGCAGGAACGGATTGGCGAAGATGTCGTGGGTGGACTGCGGCACCACCAGCCCGACCTGCTGCGTCCGGCGGGCGGCCAGGCGGCGGGCAATCGGGGACGGCCGGTAGCCCAGGTCGTTTGCCGCCGCCAGGATGCGCTGGCGGGTGTCGACGTTCAGGTGCTCGGGCTGGTTGAATGCAAACGAGACGGCGGTCTTGCTGACGCCTGCTCGCTGCGCCACGTCACCGATGCGTGGTCGCGCCACGAGGGTGCCCTCCTCCTGAACCGGTTTAGTGAACCGGTTTAGGCGGTGAAGGATACGGAGCCGCGCGGTCGCTTGTCAAGGGCAATTTCCATCGCCGCTGCTAGGATCGGCGGCATGCGCGAGGCACCGCTTCCGGTTCGGCTCTGGTTCGGCTGGGCATTCCTGCTGCTGGCCGTGACAGGCATCCTCTTGCCGCGGATCGTGAGCTTCGTCGACTTCAGCGAGCGGGCTCCGTTCAGCCTGCTCGGGATCTTCATGATGCTGGAGCTGGCGGCGGTGCTCTTCGGCATCACCGTTGCGCTGCAGCGCAAGCGAATCGCGCATCGATTCGCGCTCGGGATCGCCGCGCTGGCGGTGCCGATCCTGGCCGGCCTTCCGCCCGCCCTGCTCCAGCTGCCCGCAGACTCCGCGCGCGGCTGGTACGCCCTGACCGTGCCGCTTGGCCTGCTGATCAGCGCGGTCCTCGTCATCGGCCTGCTGCGGCCCACGGCACGAGCCTGGTTCAGTGAGGACTGAACGGGCGGCTGCCTATACTGGCCCCCGTGCTCCAGCAGGCAGGATGACCGCAACCGCCACCCGCACCATGCGCGCCCTGGCCAAGACTCGGCCGGAGCCCGGGGCCGAGCTGATCGAGCGCCAGGTCCCGACTCCCGGGCCAGGCGAGGTGCTCCTCCACATGGAGGCGGCGAGCATCTGCGGCACCGACTACCACCTCTTCCGCTGGGACCCCTGGGCGCGCGAGGTTCTTCAGCCACCGATCATCCTGGGCCACGAGCTGGCCGGAACGGTGGCCGCCAGCGGGGCCGGCGTGACGCGGGTCCGCGACGGCGATCTCGTCGGCGTGGAGAGCCACATCGTGGACTGGACCTGTGCCCAGTGTCGCGCCGGGAACATGCACCTGTGTCGCAACCTGAAGGTGATCGGCGCGCACGTGGACGGCGGGTTCGCCGAGTACGTCGTCATCCCCGAGACGAACGCCATCGAGTCGAACGGGCTCGAACCGGCGGTCGTCGCCCTCCAGGAGCCGATGGGCAACGCCGTTCACGCCGCCTTCGTCGAGCCGATCGAGGGCCGAACCGTGCTGGTCACCGGCTGCGGACCCATCGGTCTCTGCACCGTGGGCATCGCCAGGGCGGCCGGCGCCGCGCTGGTGATCGCCACCGACGTCGAGGCCTATCGGCTCGAGCTGGCGCGCACCATGGGCGCCGACGTGACGCTCGACGCGAGCGCCGCCGACACGCAGGAGCGCATCTCAGCCGCCACCGGTGGCGACGGCGTGGACGTGGTGCTCGAGATGAGCGGCGCCCAGCCGGCCCTCGACCAGGGCCTGCTGGCCGTGACGCGGGGCGGTCGCATCAGCCTGCTGGGCATCTTCGGAGAGCCCCCTCGGGTCGACCTTTCCGACCTCGTCATCCAGAAGGGCGTGCGCCTGTACGGCATCTACGGGCGCCGCATCTACGACAGCTGGGAGCGGACCCAGGCGCTGCTTCGTTCCGGCACCCTTGACGTGTCGCCCATCCTGACCCATCGCTTCGACCTGGCCGACTGGGAGCGCGGCTTCGAGCTGATCGCCTCGCGGCACGCGGGAAAGGTGGTGCTCCTGCCATGACCGATACCCTCACCGGCGCGACTGGCGCGACCGCCCGATCGCGGGACCCGCTCGCCTTCCTTGAGGCCGAGATCGAGGAGCTGAAGGCCAAGGGCCTGTTCCGGCGGCTGCGGGTGGTGCAGAGCGAGCAGCGCAGCCGCTGCGTGATCGACGGGCGCGAGGTGATCACGCTGTCGAGCAACAACTACCTCGGCCTCAACACGCATCCAAGGCTGTGCGATGCGGCCATCGAGGCGGTTCGTCGCTTCGGCGCCGGGTCGGGGGCCGTGCGCACCATCGCCGGCACCATGAGCCTGCACGAGGAGCTTGAGGCCCGGCTGGCGCAGTTCAAGCAGGTCGAGGCGGTCCTCACCTTTCAGTCCGGTTTCACCGCGAACACCGGCGTCATCCCGATCCTGGCGCCGGACGGCGCCGCGATCGTCTCGGACGCGCTCAACCACGCCAGCATCATCGACGGCATCCGGCTGACCAAGGCGGAGCGCAGGATCTTTCCGCACGCCGACATCGATGCGCTGCGCAGCGCCCTGGGAGAGGTCCGCGCCGCCCCGGGCGGCGCCGATCGGGTCGTCCTGGTGATCACCGACGGCGTGTTCAGCATGGACGGCGACATCGCTCAGCTGCCGGAGATCGTCGAGGCCGCGGAGGATGCGGAGGCGATCGTGATGGTCGACGACGCCCATGCGTCCGGTGTCCTGGGCCGCAATGGCCGGGGGAGCGTCGACCACTTCGGGCTGCACGGCCGCGTGCAGGTCCAGGTCGGGACGCTCTCGAAGGCGATCGGGGTGCTGGGGGGCTACGTCGCCGGCCCCGCCAGCCTGCGCGTGATGCTCGAGCATCGGTCACGGCCGTTCCTCTTCTCGACCTCGCATCCGCCGGCGGTGGCCGCCGCCTGCCTCGCGGCGATCGAGGTACTGGAGGACGAGCCGGAGCTGATCGAGCGCCTCTGGCAGAACGCCCGCTTCTTCAAGGCCGGGCTGGCGCGGCTCGGCTTCGACATCGGTCATTCGGAGACGCCCATCACGCCGGTCATCGCCGGCAGCGGAGCGCTGGCCATGAAGCTCTCCGATCGGCTCTTCGAGGAGGGTGTCTTCGCCCAGGGCATCGGCTTCCCCACCGTCCCCGACGACCGCTCTCGCGTGCGGACGATCGTCACCGCCGAGCACAGCCGCGACGAGCTGGAGGCCTGCCTGGCCGCGTTCGAGAAGGTGGGCCGCGAGCTGGCCCTGATCTAGACCGACATCGCCCGGTGCGTTCGAGCACCAGATCTCTGGCCGAACCACCGCGCGCGGTGTACCGTGACGCCCTCGACGGCGTGCGGCTGCCCACACCAGCGAAAGGTGCCCGACCTTCGATGCGCGAGCGACCTCTGAACACGTTCCTGGTCCAGGCCCTTCGCGATGCCGAGCTGCGCCGACCGGCGGGGGCTATGCCGCGTGCCGCCGAGGCCGAGGCCGGCGTCGACGAGCTCGCGGTCGCAGCGGCCAATGGCAGCGTCGAGGCCGTCGGCAGGCTGTACGACACGCTCGTTGGCCCCATCTACCGTTACGTCGCAGTCCGCGTTCGCAGCCGCGAGGACGCGGAAGACCTCACCCAGCTGGTCTTCGAACGGATCGTCGCCAGCCTGCCGCGCTACCGCCACCAGGGCCGCCCATTCGAGGCCTGGGCATTCCGGATCGCCCGAAACGCCGTGATCGACCACGTCCGCCGGCAGCGGTCCCACGAGCCGCTGGACGACGGCCACCAGGCCATTGAGGGCGATGGCCTGGAGGCGATCAGCCTGCGCGGCGAGGAGATCCGCGAGCTGCGCCGCGCCATCGCGCTCCTGACCACGGATCAACAGGAGGCGCTGGCACTGCGCTTCGCCGCCGGCCTCTCGGCCGAGGAGGCGGCGCAGGTCATGGGCCGGCGCGCGGGGACGGTCAGGGGCCTCACCTTCCGGGCGATCGCCAATCTCCGGCGCCGGATGAACGGCGACGGCGGCGGGCCGAGCCGATGAACCGCCTGGGAGTGGCCGGCCGCGGCGCGTGGGCGCCGCTGGACGAGGCGTTTGCGGAGAACCTGGAGCGCAGCCTCCGACGACTGGAGCCGGACGCCATGTATCGCCGCCGCCTGCGTGGCGAGGTCCTGAACCGTCACGTCGCCATGCGCGAGGGGCTCGTGCAGCCGCCGAGGCGGCTCCGCGAGATGGGCGCCCTGGGGCGCGGGGTGCTGTACGCCTCGCTGGCCGTGGCGATCGCCGCCAGCACCGCCGGCGCCGCCGCGGCGGAGAGCCTGCCCGGGGATCCCCTCTACCCGGTCAAGCTGCAGTTCGAGGAGATCCGCCTGCAGATCGCACCACCGGCGATGCGCGCCGACCTGATGGCGATGGCGCTCGGCGAGCGCCTCGACGAGCTCGAGGAGCTGGCGCGAGCCGGCAGGTGGTCGCAGATCGCCGGGGTGGCCCAGGCCGTGGCAGAGGCGGAGGAGCGCCTGGCCGGCGCGCTCAGCGCCCCCGGGCAGATGGCGGTCGAGGAGCTGTCGAAGCACGTCGCCGTGCTGGAGGCGCTCGTCGATACCGCGCCGGCACACGCCCAGGACGGCCTCCAGCAGGCGATCCAGGCCGCCACCTCGCCGGGCAAGGCGCAGGAGGCGCACGAGGCGCAGCCGAGCCGTCCACCGGAGGCGGGACCGCCCTCCACTCCGGGATCGGGTGGCCAGGAGCGGCAGCCGCCGCAAGGCGACCAGGGACCCCAGAAGGCACCCAAGCCCGCATCCTGAGCACTCCCCTGGACACAAACAGAGGACGGGGTAGAGGCGAACCCCTACCCCGTCCCTGCCAGGGGGGCTGGATGAATGACCGATGGGCCGGCGTGCCGCCGACCCATCGGCCTTGTCCCTTTGCTCAGCGGCGCCGTCGCGCCGCCCGCACGTTGGCCAGTGCCAGCGTGCCCAGTGAGCCGAGGAAGAGGACCACCATCAGCTCGACCGGGATCGAGATCGGCTCGCCGTTCGGGCCATGCACGATCGCCGTGTTCGGGACCGATGGGGCCGGGGTCGACGTCCCGGCCAGCTCGCTCTCGGAGGTGACCCGGATCGAGTCCTGACCCTGGTCGGGCGCGGTCTCGTTCGAGTCGATGGTCGCCACGTTGACGATCGGGCTCGTCTCCGGAGCATCCGGATCGACGGTGGTCACGAAGCTCACGCTGCCGCTCGCGCTGAGCGTCCCGAGGTTCCACGTGATCACGCCGACGGCGAACGTCCCGCCGTTGCTGGCGCTCACGAAGTTGAGGAATCCGGGCAGCGGGTCGGTGATCACCGCGTTGGTGACCGGCCCGTTGGTCAGCGTGTAGGTCAGCGTCCAGGTGACCGTCGCCGGCGTCACCGACAGCACGTTGCCGTCAGAGTCGAAGACGAAGTGGACCACCTCGGTGCTTGCCGCCTTGTCGACCACCAGGGTCGGGACGCGCACCGTCACGGTCGAGTCATCGTCGCACTCGGGCGCGATGCTCCCGGCGTTCGGGCACTGGCTGTTCGGGCTGGTCACGGTTGCCAGGTTGACCAGGCTGGCACCTTGCGCGGTGCCGGCGCTGACCGCGGCCTGGTACGTCAGCGCGTAGCTGCCGTTGGCCAGGTCGCCCAGGTTCCAGGTGATCGTCCGGGTCGCCCCGGAGTAGACGCCGCCGTTGCTGATGCTCGTCGGAGCATCGAGCCCGGCCGGCAGCTTGTCGGTCGCCACCACGCCCTCGGCTGGGCCGTCACTCACCGTGACGGTGACGGTGTAGGACACCACCGTGCCCGGCAGGACCGGGTTCGGCTGGTTGTTGACCTTGATGACCGAGATCGTTGGGCACTTGACCGTGATGGACGCCTCGGCCGGGCCGACCCGGTCGTCGTTGTCCGCGTCGGCGAACGCGTCGTTGTCCAACGTGCCGCAGTCGGCACGATCGGTCACGCCCGAGATCCGGATCTGCTTGCCGTTCGCCATGCTCGTGGCCGGAAGATCTCCGAACTGGCAGTCGGCCGACCAGTGCACGGGCTGGCCCGGTACCGCACTGCTTGAGACGCTGCACGCGTCGTCGGCATCGCCGTTCAGGAGCTGGATGGTCCAGTTCACATCGTCCGGCAGCTCGTCATGGAAGGTTGCGCCGAAGGCCGTGCCGGGACCGGAGTTCCAGACGACCATGGTGTAGCTCGCCGTCTCGCCGGCGTCGATCGGGCTCTTGTCGGCCACCTTGGTGACGTTCATGCCCGGGCACTCGACCGTCGTGTCGGCGCTCGGCGTCAGGTTCGGGTGGTTGTCGCTGGTGATGGTGGCCACGTTGTGGTACAGCCCACAGCTTGCGGCCGCCGTGTCACTCACGACGTGGACGCTGGCCGACGCGCCCGGGGCAAGGTCGCCGAAGTGACAGGAGAGCATCTCCGCCCCAGGGGCGCCCAGGATCTGGCAGGTGCCAGGACCCGCGTAGGCAGGCAGGATGGCCCAGTCGACGCCGCTGCCGGCCGGCAGCGGGTCATTCAGGTCCACGTCGTACGCGGTCCCGGTAGCGGCCAGGTCGGCGTTCGAGACCGTGATCGTGAAGCCGATGTCCTGACCGGCTGACACGACGGCGTCATCGGCCTCCTTGACGGCATCAAGGTCCGGGCACTCGACCACGATGCTGTGCTCGTCCGAGTTGTTCGCCAAGTCTTCCTCGGCCTCGTTCGAGGCAGAGGCCGAGGCAAGGTTGTCGAGCTCACCGCAGTCCTCGATCTCGGTGTCGGCCTCCACGCGGATGGTGAAGGAGGCACCGTCGGCGAAGAACTCCGGCGTGGTGAGCTCGTTCAGGGCACAGGTCAGCGCGACTCCGTTGAGCTCGCAGAAAGCCGGCGCCTCCGCCAGCGTCCAGCCGTTCTGGACGTCCGGCAGGGTGTCGGTGAACTCGAAGTCGTACGCGTCGCCATCACCGATGTTGCTGACCGTGATCTCGAAGAAGACCAGGTCGGTGGCATTCACCGTTCCGGAGCCGGTCTTGTCGACCACGATGTCAGGGCAGTTGATGGTGATCTGCACGCCCTGACCCGCCGGGTGGCTCGCGCCCGAGCCGGCGTTGTCCGACGTGAAGGTCGCGCGGTTGATGACCGACGGGCAGTCATCCGCGTCGGTCAATCCCGAGACGGTGACGCTGAAGGTCGTACCCGACGCGATGGTCAGCGGACCACAGGTCAGGACACTGCCCGCGATCGAGCAGTCGTCGCTGGCCTCCGACCAGCTGATGCCGGACGGCAGCGTGTCGCTGATGACGACGCCCTCGGCATCGCCATCACCACTGTTCTCGACCTCGATGCTGAAGGAGACCTGATCTCCGGCGTTCACCACCGGGGTGGTGGTGGTCTTGTCGATCTGCAGCTCCGGGCAGGTCACGGTGATCAGCCCGGTGTCGGAATCGGAGCCGTCGTTCTGGGTCTCAGCCGAGGCCTCGTTCGGCAATTCGCCACAGTCGGCCAGGGTGGTCGTGGTCACCACGCGCACCCAGTCCTGGTTGCTCGGGGCCGTCACGCCGCCCAGGGTCGTGGGACCGCAGGTCAGCGTCTGCTGCTCGCCGGGATCACCGGTGATGACGCAGCCGACCAGGGTCGCGTCGTCGATGGTCCAGCCGTTGCTGACGATCGGCAGCTCGTCGAAGACGACGAGACCGCGCGCTTCGCCGTTGCCGTTGTTGGTGACCAGGATCGTAAAGCTGGCGATGGCGCCCGCGTTCACCTGGCCGTCATCAGGGCTCTTCTCGAGGTCGATATCGGCGCACTTGACGGTGATGTCACCGGCGTCGGAGGCCGGGTCGGTGTTCGAGCCGTCGGCGGTGGCCAGGTTCTCGAGGAGGTGGCAGTCGTCGGGATACGAGGCGGTGGTGCTGACCGTGACCGTGCGGCTCGCGTCGTCGGCGAGGTTCTCGGGTCCACAGCTCAGCGTCTGGGGGTCTCCGGGGTCACCGCTGATGGTGCAGGCGCCGAGCCAGTTCTCCGAGTCCACGCTCCAGCCGTTGGCCACGGCGGGCAGCGGGTCGGTGAGCGTGACGGCCAGGGCCGTTCCCGGCCCGTTGTTGGTCGTCACCATCGTGAAGCTTGCTGGGTCGCCGGCTTGCGCCTCTCCGTCATCTGGCGTCTTGACGACGACCAGGACCGGATGTGGCGGGTCGCGGAAGGCCGATGCCGGCGACGCGGTCTGGCCGCTCAGCACGACGTCCTGGAACGCCGGGCTGGGCAGGTCATAGCCCGCCGGGGCAACGGTCTCCGTGATCCGATAAGTTCCGAGGAAGAGGTCAGTGACGAGCAGCTCGCCAGCGTCCGCATCCTCGTCGTTTAGGCCGTTGTCGACCACCGTCAGCGGCCCGAAGACGGTGCCGGAGATGCCGGCGAGGGTGAAGGTCGCGCAGCACAGCTTGGCGCCGGTCTCGGCGTCGAGCTTCTGCCAGCTGATATCGCCAAGGCCGTTGGTGAACGGCCCGAATGTGACCGAACCGTTGTCGACGACCGTCTGCGCCGGTGCGCAGGCGGGGTTGGCCAGGATGTAGCCGACCGGGGCGGCCGTCTCACAGACGGTGTACGTGCCGGGCTCCACGTCGCTGAGGTGGATGACGCCGGGCGCCGAATTGTCATCCGGTGCCGAGTTGTCCGTGACGCTCAGCGTGCCGAGACCGTCGAATGGATCCGGCGAGACACTGAAGGTGGCCCCGCCGAGGGGCTGCTGGTGCTCGTCCTGCTTGAGGATCGTGATCTCGCCGCAGGTGTTGAAGTTCACGGGCAGCGGATCGATGCGGTCCTTGAGGTCGGCGCTGAAGGAGTTCGACGAGCGGCTCTTCGTGAAAAGGCTGCCGAATGACTTGCAGCTGCCGCCCAGGATGTCGCTCAGGTTGAGTGCTGCCTCACCGAAGGTGCCGGTCGTCAACGTGACGTCGCCGCTCACGCAGTCGGTCACATCGGAGCCATTCACCGATCCCTCCGCCAGCCCACTGGCGTCCAGATCGACGACGTTGATCCACTGGCCCTTGTTCGGCGGGGTGCTGGTCGGGTCGGGCTGATCGTTAGTGCCGGAGCTCCATGTCCGCAGCTCCAGGTTGACCGAATAGCCGCCCTGCGAGCCGGGGTTGGCCTGGAAGTCGAAGGTGACCAGCAGGTCGCCATCGGTCCGGATCTTGGTCACGCCGTTCGAGCTGACCTGATCGGACTGGTTGAACTCGAAGTCGATGGTGCTGGTGCCGGTGGAGTCGGCGCGGATCCAGGCGAGATAGACGAACAGGTCGCCGTTGATGGTCTCGCTGGCGACGTACTCGCGCAGGAGGTCGTCCTTGTTGTTCGGAATCGTGCCGAGGGACAGCGTCGGGACGTCGCTGTCCTCCTTGTTGTTGCTGCTGGAGAAGGACGTGTCGGTCGCGCCACTCAGTGTGTCGAAGCCCTCGTCGCGGTTGGGCGCCGGCGTACACCAGTCGGTCTCAAGCGCGCCGTTGTCGACTAGGTTGCCGTCGGTGGCGTTGAACGAAGTTCCGCTCAGCGCGGCGACCGGCGATGTCTGTGCCAGCGGGGCGAGCGGTCCAATGACCAGGTTGATGAGGAATGCGAGAAGTACGGGAAACGCGCGGAAGGAGTTCGCACGAGAATTCATCTGGATGCCCCCTTGGCACCTGCGGCGGTCGCCTGCCTGCGACCTGTTGGATTCAATCGATCGGGGTTGACTCCGTTTCGGAGCCCGACGGGCCGCCCGGGGACTCTGGCGGTCCAGGAACGGAGGACGACGAGGGCAGGTCCGTCGGCCGATCCGTGGTGGGTTCCGATATGCAGCTGGTGCCTCGCTCCAGAGCTGGGCATCCGGTCCGTCCCTTCTGGCGACCGCCCGTTAAGCGGTCGCGCTATCGGTCTCGTCCGATCGGGACGCCAGCCCCCTGGAGGTCTATCGATCGGCTACCGCGACGTGCGGTAGGCCGACGGTACTATCCGATTTGACCGATGCCTAGTACCTCGGGGTGCTCGGTTTTGTGTGGAGCGTAGGGGTCCCGGGGGGTGAGGTGAAGAACAGGGCGGCCGCTTTGGTGTCTGCCGTCAACGCAATTGGTGGGACCCCAGTACCACGTGCCGCTGGTACCCCGGTACCAGGCACGCGAAGGGCCCCCGGTTGCCCGGGGGCCCTTCAGAGGAGACCGGCTCGGTCGTCAGGTCAGCTGCGGTTGCGGACCGTCCTGACGTTCGCGTAGGCGAGCGTGCCCAGCGAGGCCAGCAGCAGCAGACCGAAGACCATCGTCGGCAGCGGGCTCGGTCCGCCCTCCGTCCCCATGGCCGTGTTCGGCTGGCTGGCGGCCGGCGTTCCGGTCGCTGCCTGGACCGACTGCTCAGGCACTGGCGTCGGCGTCGGCGTCGGCGTGGCCTGAACCTGCTGAGTCGGGGTCGGCGTCGGGGTCGGCGTCGGGGTCGGCGTCGGGGTCGGCGTTGGGGTCGGCGTCGCAACCTCTACGTCGTAGCAGAACGAGATGTGGCTGATGCCGTTCCCAGTGCCGGCCTGCGGGCCGAGACCAGTTCCCGACGTTGCCTCCGGGCTGTAGACGAACAGATTGTGCTTGTCGCTGCCGGCCTTCACGAACACCGCGTCAATGCCGATGTTCGAGGACCAATCGAATGAGCCGGGTGTTGGGGAGCTCGAGTTCACGAAGTTCGTGATGGTCACCGTCAGCGTCCCGTTGGTGAAGACGCCATTCCCGGGCGGCTCGACTTTGAGCTCGGTCCAGGTCGAGCCACCACCGTACAGGTCGTCGAAATCGCCGCAGGTGGGGTTGCCCGAGTTGATCGGGTATACCGTCACGCCCGCCATTGCCGGGCCGGCCATGGCGAAGAGTGATATGGCGAGCGCGGCAGTCGCCGCCAAAAGGATCATCGGCCGCGTCGATCGGCGGCGCGGTGTCTGTGCCTGAAGTCTCACGATACCGGTCTCCTGTGCTCTTCCCCAAGTCTCTGGCGCGTCCGCGGCGCCAAGCCCCCCTGGGGACTAGGGACCGGGAGAATACAGGCGGAAGTACTAGGGTGGCTAGTACCTACTTGACCGGCCTAATGTCGGATCTGTGCCGTCCAGTGAGGTGAGGGTCGGAGGGTGGAAGTACCCGAGTCCTAGGAAGCGGTGCCGGCGGGCACCGTTCGGTCGCAGCAGTCAGTTCCCCGTCCGGCCGCGAGCCTCCAGCAGCACGACCTGGGTCTCGTCCGGCAGCGAGGAGGACTGGACGACCGCCTTCGGCTGGCGCATCGGTTCACCGAGCCCCATCTCGTGGACGAACCGCTCCGGGCCGAGCAGGTCCTTGGAGGCCCCGTCGGTGGCGAAGTGCATAGGAATCACGATCTTCGGGCTCACCTGCGAAACCACCTCGGCGGCCTCGGCGGGGGAGATCGTGAACTGCCCGCCGGCCGGGACGAGGAGGACGTCAATAGGCCCCAGCTCGGCGAGCTGCTCCTCGGTCAACAGGTGCCCAAGGTCGCCGAGATGGCAGACGTGCACGCCGTCGATCTCGACGGCGAAGATCATGTTCTCGCCGCGCTCCGCCCCGCGCTGGCCGTCGTGGAAGGCTCGGACGCCGGTGACCAGGACGCCATGGTGCTCGTACTCGCCGGGACGTGTCAGCGTTAGCCCGGCCGTGATCGAGCGGGTGTAGCTGTGGTCCGGATGGGCGTGGCTGATGGTCAGCAGGTCGACGTCATGCTTGCCCGCCACGAAGCCGGTCGAGGGTGGACAGGGGTCGGCGATGACGGACGCCTCGCGGCCTTTCAGGCGGAAGCAGGCGCGCCCGTACCAGGTGATCTCCATCGGTCCGGCCATGGTAGCGGAGATAGCACGAGCGCCGGTGCCCGCCCAATGACACCGGCGCTCGAAGGAGGGAGGGTGGAGTAGAAACCCAACTGGATCTCAACTCGCAGCGTGAACGCTATCGGGCCGATGTGAATCCCAAACATCGGGGCGGCTTAAGAAACCTGAACCTTCGGGTGCGAGCCGGATGCGACAATGCGGCCGATGTCCAGGCTGCCCCAGCGCCTCGTCGCCATCGGCGTGCTGCTCCTCTCGATGGCGATCGTGGCGGTGCTGGCGGTGCGTGCCCTGGGGATCCCGGTGGCGATCGGCCCGTTGGCCAGCCCCACCCCGGTCATCGGCTCGCCGACTCCCAATGCCGGCTCGCCGGCGCCATCGCTCGATGAGCTCGAGGCCTTCGCCGAGATCGAGACGCGGGTCCGCGACCTGCGCGACCTGCCGGCGGCCGACATCGGTCCGCCCGAGATCCTGACCCGGGCCGAGCTGGCGGAGGAGCTGCGGGTGATCTTCGACGAGACCTGGACGTTCGAGGAGCTGGAGGGGGACAACCTCGCCCTGCGAGCGATGGGCCTGCTGGAGCAGGGCCAGGATCTGCGCGAGCTGACAGAGCAGCTGTACGCCGGACAGGTGCTTGGGTTCTACGAGTTCGAGCGCAAGCGGATGGTGGTCGTCTCGGACGCGGGGCTGACGCCGGAGGCACGCGTCACCTACGCGCACGAGTACACCCATGCACTGCAGGACGCCGCATTCGACACCGGTGCCGCCCGTGAGGCGCAGGTCAGCGACGACGCTGACATGGCGCGGCTGGCCGTGGAGGAGGGCGACGCGACGGTGGTCATGGTGCTCTGGGCGATCGAGCACCTGAGCCCTGAGGAGCAGCTCGGGATCAGCCAGACGCCGCTGCCGGACATGACCGGCATTCCGGACTGGATGATCGCGCAGCTCGAGTTTCCGTATCTGACCGGTTCGCAATTCGTCGGCCAGCTGTGGGCGTCCGGCGGCTGGGATGCCGTCGACGCGGCGTACGCCGACCCACCCGACTCCACCGAGCAGGTCATCCACGCGGAGAAGTACCTGGATGCTGAAGAACCGATGCCCGTAGTGGGACCTGACCTCGCCACGGGCCTGACGAACAGGGCCGGCGGCGACTGGGAGGAGGTCGAGGAGACGACGATCGGCGAGGCGATGATCGGGATCTGGCTTCAGGGGCTGGGCGTCGACGAGCGCATGGCCACGACCGCTGCGGCAGGCTGGGGCGGCGACTCGATGATTGTCGCCAGCGGGCCCGAGGGCGCCTGGTCGCTCGCCTGGCGGATCGCGTGGGACTTCGCCCAGCACGCAACCGAGTTCGAGGATGCCTACGCCAGGATCGGCGCCGACCTCGGCTTCGCGACCCGCTACGTTCGCGTCTCGGAAAGCGAGACGCTGGTCGTACACGCTTCGACGGCCGAGATTGCTGACGAGACGGTCGCGATGGCCGGCGGCTGAGGCCAGCGTCTCACATCGATTGCGGCGCCGAGATGCCCATCAGGCCCAGGACGTTGGCCAGCACCTGACGGACGGCATCGGTCAACGCCAGGCGCGCGCGCGAGAGCGGCATCCCGGCCGGCTCATCGGTCAGGACACGGCAGTCGCGATAGAACTGGCTGAACAGCTGCGCCACCTCCAGGCAGTACTTGGTCAGCTCGTGCGTCTCGTAGCGAGCGGCCGCGTCGGCCAGGACCTCGGGCAGCGCGAGCAACCGGCGGATGAGCGCCTGCTCGGCGGGGTGATGCAGCAGGCCCGATGCCTCGGCCGCATCCGGCTCGAGCTCGCGCTCCGCGCCGTTGCGCAGGATGGAGCAGGCGCGGGCATGGGCGTACTGCACGTAATAGACCGGATTCTCGGCGCTCTGGCGCTTCGCCAGCTCGATGTCGAAGTCGATGCCGGTGGTCGTGGCGCGTGAGCCGAAGAACCAGCGGGCGGCATCGGCCCCGATCTCGGCAAGCAGCTCGTCGAGGGTGATGAACTCCCCGCTGCGCTTGCTCATGCTGATCTCGCGCCCGTCGCGCACGAAGCGGACCCAGGCGATCAGCAGCCAGTGCACCGCCGCCGGATCGAAGCCGAGCGCCTGCGCGGCGGCCCGATTGCGAGCGACCGTGCCATGGTGGTCCTCGCCCCACAGGTAGATCAGCTCGTCGAAGCCACGGCTGAACTTCTGGGCGATATAGCCGAGGTCCGAGGCGAAGTAGGTGGGCTGGCCGTTCGAGCGGATGATGACCCGATCCTTGTCATCACCGAAGGCGGTGGCCCGAAACCAGGTGGCACCATCGGCCTCATAGATGTGGCCGACCTCCCGCAGCTGCGCGATCGCGCGGTCCACCCATCCCTCCGCGTGGACCGATCCCTCGCTGGTCCACACGTCGAAGCGCACCCCCAACCGAGCCAGGCTCTCTTCGATGCCCTCGCGCACCTGCTCCGACGCCCAGCGCCCGAGGATCGAGCCTGCGTCGGCACCATCCGCGGTCGCCTCGCCCCAGACGTCATCCGGGACCTGGGCGGCGAGCTCGCTCACGTAGTCGCCGGCGTATCCATCCTCGGGCAGCGGCTCGCCGGTGCGCCGCGCCAGGACGGAGAGGCCAAGGTTGCGAACCTGGGCATTGAAGTCATTGAAGTAGTACTCGCGCGTCACCTGGTGACCGACGCCCTCCAGCACGCGGCACAGCAGGTCGCCGACGAAGGCCCCTCGCGCGTTGCCGATCGTCAGCGGGCCGGTCGGGTTGGCGCTGACGAACTCGACGTTGATCCCTCGCTGCTCCGGCGTGCGGACCATGCCGAAGGCGTCGCCCGCCTCGCGGACCGCGGCCACCTGGCCGGCGACCCACGCCGGGTCGAGGCGAATGTTCAGGAATCCCGGCGGGGCGACGGAGACCTCGATGACGCCTTCTGGCAGGCCGAGGTGGGTTCTGAGCGTCGCGGCGATCCGTATCGGGGCATCGCGGACGAGCGGTGCGAACTGCAGCGCGGCGTTGGTCGCGTAGTCGCCATGCTCGGGTCGCGTCGGATGCTCGATCGAGATCGGCGGCAGCTCCGCGCCGCTCGGCAGCCGGAGATCGCCGGCGGCGGCCGCGCGCTCGATCGCCGCTCGGACGGCGCTGCGGAGGGCGTCGCGGATGCTGGTCATGGGCGGCCGATTCTAGCGCTCCACCGATCGTCCTCCCCTGGGCGGATTGCCGGTCCGCGCGGTCAGGTCGTGATCGAGACCCTCCGTCCGCGGACCGGGATGGGAGCGGGTCGTGGTCGCCGCGCGACGCTCGCGAGGCGATACCCGCCGGCCGCCGCGATCGCGACTCCGGCGATGGCCAGCGTCATCAGGGGCGAGTCCGTTCCGTCGTCGAGGTTTCGTGGCTGGGCCGCAGGCGCGGCCTGCGACGCAACGCCCATCGCCGCCACGCCACCCTGTTGGGCCGCCTCGGCGGTGACGTCGGCGCCGGTGATCTGCGTGGCCGCCACCAGGACGGTCACGTAGAGCCCGATCGCCAGCGCCATGACGAGCACCCGCGCCACGGAACGTCGGCCCTTGGTCGGTCGATCCACGTTCCCCACTCCTCGTCGCTCGTGTGCCGGCGCCTTTGTGCGCGCCGACCCATCGGCAGGAGTTCGCCGGTATGCAAGGTCCGTGCCGGATTAGCCGCCGCGCGTCAGGCGCAGCTCTAGTGCCTGGTCCGGCGAGAAGCCACGCAGGTCGAGGGCGTCGGCCGCCACCTCGAGCAACGCCCCGGTTGGCGCCAGCCCGATGAGCTCGCAGTGGTCGATATCGGTCCCTGCCTGGGCGGCCAGCCGTCGAATCTCGCGGACCACCCTGCTGATGCCGGTCCGCTCCCAGTCGACCAGGTTCATGCTGACCTGGGCGTAGCGAGCCTCGCCGGGGTTCTCGAGCAGCACGCCCATGGCCTGGACGGCCGGCAGGCCGCCGGAGGACTCGCGGATGGTGTGGGCGATCCTCTTCGCCACGTCGACGTCGTCGGTGGCCAGGTTGACGTTGAAGGCGATCAGCGGCTTTCGGGCGCCGACCGCCACCGCGCCGCCGCGCGGGTGCAGGCGCGCCGGCCCGTAGTCAGGTTCGCGCTCGGGGTTGAGACCGATCTCCGCCTTCAGGCCCTCGTACTGGCCACGCCGGACGTCGGCCAGGCGGCGCCGTTCCGGGCGCAGTGCAGCCTCGCCATAGAGGTAGACGGGGATCTCGAACAGCTTGGCGATCTGCTCGCCGAAGCGGCGGGCCAGGTCGACGCACTCCTCGAGGCGGGTCGCGCCCAGCGGGACGAATGGGATGACGTCGACAGCGCCGATGCGAGGGTGCGCCCCCTCGTGCTTCTCCATGTCGATCAGCTGGATCGCGCGGCCCACCGCCGCGGTCGCGGCGCGCACGACCGGCTCCGCAGCGCCCGCGAAGGTCACCACGCTGCGGTTGTGGGTCTCGTCGCGCGAGTGGTCGAGCAGGGTGATGCCGTCGATCTGGCTGATGGCGTGGACGATCTCCTCCAGCACCTCCGGCCGGCGGCCCTCGGAGAAGTTCGGGACACACTCGATCAGGCTGGGCATCGCTCCGATGATAGAGCGCAGGCCCCAGATCGCGGCCAAGCCCTGCACCGCAGCCGGCCAGAGCATCGCGCCGGCGAGTGGCAGGTCGAGTGTTCGAGGCGATGCGGACTACACCTCGGAGGCACCGGCCTGGCGTGGATTCTCGCGACCGAGCGTGTCGGGGTTTACGCCGCGTGCGCGCGCGAGACGCTCGGCGAGCAGCTGCGCGGGGATGGCTGCCGCCAGCGCGGCGGCCACGAGCCGCGGCAGGTGGCTGGTCAGCGGCGCTGAGGCGCGGCCCGCCGGGGTGAGGTCGATCGGAACGTCATCGCCCAGGTCGGCGGCCAGGATCGCCGCCGCCGGCATGCCCAGCAACGCCGCGGATCGGAGCACCGACAGGGCTCGCTCGACGAGCGTGGCGCCACGGGCCTCACCATCGGTCAGGACCAGGACCAGGCCGGTGCGGTCGTCCGCTGCCGCCAGGTGGCCGTGCCGAATCGTCTCGAGCGGATGCGCGGTGGCCGGTATCCGGGCGCCCTCCTCGATCTTGAGCGCCAGCTCGCGACTCGTGACGTAGTCGACGCCGGACCCCACCAGCAGCAGACGGGAGCAGCCCGCGAGCACGGCCGCGCTCTCCTCGGCGGACGGCGCGTGGTCCGCGGCCTCCAGCAGGGCGCGCACCCCGATCGGATCGATCGGCTCGCCGCGCGTTGCCGCCGACAGGACGGCGCCCGCCAGCAGCGGCGACAGGTAGCCGACCGTGTGGCACCAGCTCTGGTCCTGCTCGTCGGTCGTCTCGACCAAGTCGGCCAGGGCTGCCCCTGGCGACCGGGAGCTGACCGTCAGCAGACCGGTGACGGCGCCAGCCGCGCGCGACAGGCGGAGAGCCTCGTTGGTCGCCCACGTGCCGCCCTCGTGCGAGATGGCCAGGACCACGCCGGCAGCCAGCGGGCGCCGCGAGAGCTCGAAGGCCTGGACCGATGCCACGCGCGGATCCGGGATCCCGGCCGCGCGTAGCGCGTCGTCCAGGAACGCCGCGACCGCCATCGCCGCGTGCTCGCTCGTCCCGCAGCCAGTGGTCACCACTGGGCGGCCGGACGCCGCGGCATCGCGGATCGCCGACGCCAGGGCCGCAGCGGCGGGCAGGGACGGGAGCCGCCGGGCTAATCGCTCGGCCAGCGCGGGCTCGGCCGCGATCATCTCGGTCATGGCGTACGGGGGTGCCTTCCGCCAAACAGGCATTACAGATCCTGCCCACGGATCGGGCGCGCCGGGGAGCGGTGCCTGAGGGTCGAACGGCATGGCACCGATCCTACGCGGCGTCTATCCTCGCCCGCATGTCCGGGCCGTCACCCCTCCCCAAGCCGGCCACGACCTCGACCACAGATCCCGCCCAGCCGAAGGCAGGCTTCGAAGCGCCACAGGTCGCGGATCCGAACCTGATCAATGTCTTCGACTACGAGCGCGAGGCGTCAACCCGGCTGGCCGAAGGCCCGCTGGCCTACTTCACCGGCGGTGCGATGGATGAGCGCACCCTGAACGACAACCGAGCCGCTTTCGGCCGGCGCCGGATCGTGCCGCGGGTGATGACGGACGTCTCCACGACCGACGCCACGGTCGAGGTGCTCGGCCGGCGGTGGCCGTGGCCGATCTGGATCTGCCCCACCGCCCTGCAGCGGATGGCCCATCCCGACGGCGAGCTGGCGACCGCCCGGGCCGCCGCGGAGCGCGGTATCACCATGACCGTCTCGACCTCGGCCAGCACCGATATCGGCGAGGTCGCAGCGGTCGGCGGTCCGCGCTGGTTCCAGGTCTATCTGCTCGCCGATCCCGGCGCCCGCCGGGCGCTCATCCAGCGGGCCGTCGACCACGGGTACGAAGCGCTGGTGATGACCGTCGACCTCCAGCGCCTTGGTCGCAGGGAGCGCGACATTCGCATCGGCTTCACGCTGCCGGAGGGCGTGACGGTGCCGAACGTGGCGTGGGCGACGGGCGAATCCCCGAATGAGGCGGCGAGCGCCAACTTCGTCGAGACGGTCACCTGGCACGACCTGGAATGGCTGGCCGGCTTTGGCCTGCCGGTGATCGTCAAGGGTGTCCTGCATCCCGACGACGCTCGGCTGGCGATCGCCCACGGCGCGGCCGGAATCGTGGTCAGCAACCATGGCGGGCGGCAGCTGGACGCCGCCATCGCCAGCCTTGACGCGCTGCCGGCGGTGGTCGAGGCGGTGGATGGGCGCGTGCCGGTGATCATGGACGGAGGCATCCGGCGCGGAACCGATGCGCTCATCGCGCTCGCCCTGGGCGCCACCGCGGTCGGTATCGGCCGGCCGGTGCTGTGGGGCCTGGCAGTCGATGGCGAGGCAGGTGTGGGCCGAGTCCTGGATCTCCTGACCGATGAGCTCGCGTACTCGATGGCCCTGGCCGGCGCTCCCAGCCTGGCTGCGCTGACGCGGGACCTCGTCGTGTAGGTCCGGCTACTCCGCCGGCTGCATCGGGATGCG
>DASWIE010000113.1:0-3981 GCA_036397815.1 Candidatus Limnocylindria bacterium | reverse complement strand
CCTCGGGTGCGTCGCGCCTTCGCGCTGGCCCTCGACCGGCCGCGCCTCGTCGACCTGGCCGAGGGCGCCAGCTCGCAACCAGCATCGAGCGTCGTCCCGCCCGCGCTCTGGACGGACG
Source organism: Candidatus Limnocylindria bacterium (assembly GCA_036397815.1). GTDB lineage: Bacteria > Chloroflexota > Limnocylindria > QHBO01 > QHBO01 > DASQFY01. The sequence goes on along the minus strand of DASWIE010000113.1, from coordinate 3,863 downwards.
GTTGGGAGGATGACCAGGAGACGGATCCGGCCGAGGCGCGTCGGCTGCTCGACGAAGCGGGCTACCCGGACGGCTCCGATCTCGGCCCGATCACTGTCAACGGCGCCGGCCTGGGAGTCGGGCCCGCTGTGGCCATCTGGCGTGAAGAGCTCGGCGTGGAGATCGCGGTCGAGGGGATGGACTTCGGCGACTACCTGGCGGTCCTCGAGACGCGCCCTCCGCAGATCTTCACCATCAATTGGATCGTCGACTATCCCTCGCCGTACGCCCTCTACAGCCTGCTCCTGCTGCCCGATGCTGCCAGCAACTACGGCCGCTGGGACGACCCAGAGTTCATCGGGCTGCTGGAGGCTGCCTCTGCGGCAGAGACCGAGGCCGAATCGGCGAGGGCGTATCGCGCGGTCGACGCACGCGCCGACGAGCAGGCGCCGGTCATCCCGTGGGCCTATGGCTCAGGCTGGTGGCTGGTCCGACCCGGGCTGCGCGGGCTCGGCAACCTGACCCTGGGGCTGATGGACCTGGGGAGGGTCTCGTGGGACGAATGAGGCGCAGGGGACGAGTGAAGCGCCTGATGGCCGTGGTCCTTGCCATCCTCCTGGCCGGCCTGCTCACGAGCCCGGTCGCCGCCTTCACCGGCTTTGGCCCGATGAGCGCCGACGCGACGTTCGGGGTCGAGATGACCTTCCGCATCGAGCTGGTCGGTGGTGCTCCGGATCGTCTCGATCTCCTGCTCCGCTTCGGTGACGAGGAGGGGACCTTCGTGGCGCCGGTCACGCCGGATGGGTCGAGCGCCGAATACCGCTGGGACGCTGCAAGCGGCTTCATCACGCCCAACACTCGCATCACCTACCGCTGGCGGGCGACCCAGGGCGATCGCGAGACGCTGAGCCCGGAGCGCGACCTGCTCTACGACGATGACCGGCCGGGCCTCGGCTGGCAGTCGGCGCGGATCGGCGACGCGACCGTGCACTGGTATGGCGGCGCCGAGTCACAGGCCCGCCGCTTCGGAGATCTATCGGCGGGGGGCGCGAGCCGGGCGGAGGCGCTGTTCGGGCACGAGCTGAGCGGATCGGTTGACATCTTCGTGTACGACACCCGCGAGCAGTTCTTCGGCGCGCTCGGCCCGGGCGCACGCGAGTGGACCGGCGCGGCAACCTATCCGCCCCTGCGCACGATCTTCATGTGGCTGGGCGGCGGCCCGTCCGACTATCTCGAGACGACCCTGGTGCACGAGGTCACGCACGTGGTCTTCCACGACGCGACCGTTAACCCGTTCCACGAGCCGGCCAAGTGGCTGAACGAAGGCCTGGCGGTCTGGTCAGAGCGCCAGTCGGCCGACGGCGAGCGGTCCACAGTGGAATTCGAGGCTCGCGGAGGCGGCCTCTTCGCCTTCGACGCCATCGCCGCGCAGTTCCCGATCGGCACGCGCGGCTCGTCGCTCTCCTACGCCATGGGCGCGACCATGGTCGACATGATCGTTGACCGATATGGGACCGCTGCGATCGCCGGCATCACCGAGGCCTACCGGGCCGGGGCGTCCGATGCGGAGGCGCTCGAGGCGGGGACCGGCGTCACGGCCGACGAGCTGGAGGCGGACTTCTATTCGGAGTTCGGCGTGGAGCCGCCGCAGCCGATCGAGCCGGCGCCGATCCCGCCGTCGAACGTCCGAACTCCGGGCGGCACGGGCGGTGGTGGTGATGGCGACGGCGCGCCCGCCGCGTCGGCGACGCCCAGGCCGTCGGCCGCTGCCGCTCCCGACGACGACGAGGTCAGCGTGGCGTTGCTGGTCGTGCCCATCATCCTGTTCGTGGTGGCGGCCGTCGCGGGCGCGGCGTATCTCGCGCGGCGAGCGGCGCGGCGAAGGGAGAGCGAGTGACCGGGCCGGCCTGGGCTCGATCGCTCACCGCACGACGGGGCTGGGCGGTCTCGATCGCCGCCGGGCTGGCGGTGACGGGATTCGTGGGCGCCGCGCAGTGGAACAGCTCGGTGACGCGCGAGGCGTTCACGTCCTCCGCGCAGCAGGTGCTGGCGGGCCAGGTCCTGGAGCTCGAGCGGGAGCAGCGAGAGCTTCGCCAGCAGATCGCGGAAGCGGAGGCGGAGGTGCAGCGCTTCCAGGAGGAGTCGACCAGCAGCTCGGCGGCGCTCGCGCAGCTGAACGAGCGCCTGGCCGCCGCCCGGCTGGCGGGCGGGCTGGCCGCCGTGCGGGGGCCGGGGGCGGTGATCGAGATCGCCGATTCGCAGCGCGTGGTGCCGCCCGGCGAGAACCCGTCCAGCTTCATCGTGCTCGTCGATGACCTGCGCGACATCGTCGCCGCCCTGTGGGCATCGGGCGCCGAGGCTGTCACCATCAACGGCGAGCGCCTGGTCGCCAGCTCGTCGATCTATGGCGTCGGCGCGTCGGTGCTGGTCAACACCGCCTTCCTGTCGCCTCCCTTCCGAATCGAAGCCATCGGTCCGGAGGGCCTGCTCGATCGGTTCCTGCTGAACGACGCCTTCCGGGGACGGGTTGGGCAGCGAATAGAGTTCTTCGGCCTGGAGTTCGCGACCGCCGCCTCGGACGAGCTCACGCTGCCCGCATTCATCGGCAACACCCGCTTCCGATGGGCCGTGCCCGTCGACGAGGCGGGCTGATGGGCACCCGGCTGGCACAGGCCAGCCTCTTCGGCGTGGCGCTGCTGATCGGGCTGCTGCTGGTTGGCCAGCTTCGCTCCCAGGCGCGCCCGACCGAGATCAGCAGCCTGCCGGCCCAGGAGCTCTCGCAGCTCATCGAGACGCTGTCGAACCGGAACCGAGAGCTGCGCATCGGGCTGGCCGACATTCGTGAGCAGCTGCGCGAGTACCGAGCCGCCGGCTCCCAGGGCCAGAGCGCGCTGGACGTCACGCGCGAGGACCTGCGCCGCATCACGGCCTTCGCCGCGATGGCACCGGTCCAGGGCCAGGGGATCATCCTCGAGGTCGACGGCAGGCTGGACGCCATCGCGCTCAACGACCTGATCAACGAGCTGCGCAACGCCGGAGCCGAGGCGATGGCGGTCGACTCGATCCGCATCACCCACCGCTCGGTCGCCACCCAGGGACCGATCGCACTGGTGATCGACGGTGTCGACGTGGGGGAGCGCTTCACGGTGACGGCGATCGGGTCGCCAGAGGGCCTGCTGGCCACCATGGAGCGGCCGGGCGGGATCATCTCCCAGCTCGAGCAGTTCATCAATGCCACCATCGTGGCGCGCCAATCCGAGCAGATCACCCTGCCGGCCACCGGCCTGTCGCTGGCGCCGGCCGTGGCTCAGCCCGTCGAATGACGTCCGTGCTCGCCTTGACCCCTGCGACGCGAAGGCCGTAGAAAGGACCCGTGAACGAGCTCATCGACCTCGCCCTGGATGCGAGCCAGCGGGCCGGCGCCGGATACGCCGACGTCCGCCTTGGTGAACGCGAGGAGGAGTCACTGACCGTCAAGAACGGTGCGCTGGAGGCCGCTGCCTCCAACCGGTCGGCGGGCTTCGGGGTGCGCGTCCTGGTCGATGGAGCGTGGGGATTCGCCGGGTCGGCCGTCCTGGAACGTGACGAGGTGGAGCGCGTCGCCCGCGAGGCAGTCGAGATTGCACGCGCCAGCGGCATGGCCAGGCGGGAGCCGGTGGAGCTGGACGACACGCCACCGGCCACCGGCAGCTATCGAACCCCCGTCGCCGAGGACCCGTTCAGCGTCTCCATCGACGACAAGCTGCTGATCCTGTTCGAGGCCGACGCGGCCATGGCGCGCGTGCCGGGCATCACGGTGCGCGAGGGAACGATCGAGGCGGCCCGTGAGCGCAAGACCTTCGCCTCGACCGACGGGGCGCGGATCGACCAGGAGCTGGTGCACG
>DASWIE010000112.1:0-4999 GCA_036397815.1 Candidatus Limnocylindria bacterium | reverse complement strand
AGGCGCGGGATGCGGAAGAGACGATCCAGCGCCCAACCGGTGCGGGTCGCACCGCGATCGGCGACCGGCGCGGGCAGCGGCGAAGGCAGCTGGGCGAGCAGGCTGGCGCGCAGCTTGTCGCCGAAGGCGCGGTCCGGCACGGCTGCGTGACCGAGGGATTCGCGCGCGCGGTCGCCGGCGACGCTCAGCTCGCGATCGAGATCGTCAGGCTGCATCGGTCGCCTCCTTGAGCATCGCGCCCCGCAACGCGCTCAGGGCGCGGTGCAGCTTCACCGCGAAGGTCCCGCGCGTGCAGCCGAGGACGATCGAGGCCTCATCGGCATTCAGGTCGTCGAAGAAGCGAAGGATCAGCACGGTCCGATGCCCGTCCGGCAGGCCGTCCAGGGCCCGCCGCAGCTCGTCGCGGTCCAAAGCCGCGGCGAACGCGTCGCCGGCGAGGCCGGCGGCGCCATCGGTCTCCTCCACAAGCTCGATGGTGTGGCGCCCACGCCTGACGTGATCGACGACCGCGTTGGCGGCGACCCGGTAGAGCCAGCCGCCGAAGGCGTCATTGCGAAAGTTGCGGTAGCGGATCGCCTCCAGCGCGCGCTGGAACGTGGTCGCGGTCAGGTCCTCGGCCACGGAGCGCTCCTGCACCCGGCGGTAGACGAAGCCGTAGATGCGTGGCAGGTAGAAGTCGTAGAGCTCGCCGAAGGAGGCAGCATCGGACCGGGCGCGGTCGACGAGCGTCCGCTCCCGGTCACGATCCATGCGGCTGGTGCCGGCATGTGGGCCGGCGACTGCGCCGGCTGCTGAGGCTGCTTCCATCGGCTGCTGAGGCTAGGTACGGTGGTGCGGCGGGACAATCGGACGGCAGTACCACTCGCTCTGCCGACCGTCACCTCGCCGCGCCACCGAACCATGCCCGCTTCCGTGTCGCTTCCGTCGCCTACAGGACGGTGATCGACGCGGCGTTGGTCAGCCCGACCAGCACCTTGCCGTCGCCCAGGTCGGCGAACGAGAGGACCCGGTAGAACCAGGTCTGGCCCGCAGCCACGCCGTGGTCGGTGAAGGTGACAACGCCAGGATCACCGATCGCCGCCAGCAGCTCCGTGCCGTCGTTCAGCGGGTACATGGGGTCCGCGTTGGTCGCCGAACGGACGACCTTGTAGTACACGAACCCGTCGCTGGTGCACTGCTCCCAGGAGAGCTGGATGCCGTCCGCCGCCTGCGCCACGGTGAAGGCCATGGTGGTCGGGGTTGGCGGCGGTACCGGCTCGTGGCACTCCATGAAGGCTGGCACCACGTTGCTGGCGGCCAGGGTTGCGTAGCCACTCTCCGAGTGCATCACGGCGAAGACGCGGTAGTGGAACTGGACGCCGCACGGGGCGTTATCGGCCATCCACGGGGAGTAGGGATCCGAGATGGCGCCCACCAGCTCGTCGCCGCTGCCGGTCGGCCAGCTCGCCTCGGCATCGGTCGAGCGCACGACCTTGTAGTAGGCGAAGCCCTCACCGACGAACTTCGACCAGCCCAGCTTGAACTTGCCGTCCTTGGCCCAGACCTCGAGGGCGAGGGTCGTGGTCGCCGGCTTGGGGGCCGGCTTGGCGGTCGGCTTGGGGGTGGGGTCCGGCTGCGCTGGCTTTTCGACCGGCTTCTCGGTCGGCTTCTCGGTCGACTTGGCGGTCGGGTCCGGCTCGTGCTTCGGCTCGTAGCGGACGTTGCCTTGCTGGTCCTTGATGTCGACGAACTTGTGGCCCTCGTCGCCGCTCTTGTCTGGCTGCGCGACATCCTCGCCACCTCCGCCGCCGTGACCGGCCCGATCTGCGCGGTCCGCCCTGGCGGTCTGGTCCTCCGGTGCGGGATTCGCCGTCATGGGGCGGATGACGGTGGCGCCGAACGTGATGGCGCCGAGCATGAAGAGCGCCACGAAGGCGCTCCCGATCGTCCCGAGGGTGCCAGCCACGGTGCGCGGGGTCCCTGCCCTGTCGGCCTTGTCGAGCTTGTCCATCTGAATCGGTTCTCCGGATGAGTGCGGTGGTGGGCGCACGGTTGACGCCCGATAACGCCTTCAGAACGCGTTCACCCTCTCCGGATTACCGATGTCTCTGTGGAAGTGGTGCGGCGACGCGACAGTCAGAGCGGGCTTAGCGTCCCCGCGGACGCTCAGGGTCGGCTGGCGTTCACATCGGCCAAGTTCAGGCCGCTGGTTGGCTGCCCGGATCGGCGGGCGTTCACAGCGGCCAAATTGGGCGGCGTTGCGGGCCTAGCTTGGCCGATACGATCAGCCGGTGATCACGGAAGCGACGGCGCTTCAGGGAGCGGCTTCCACCTCGTAGTGCTCCACGGTCAGCGCCCGCTCGACCAGGAAGCGGTCGTCCTCCGGATAGAAGACGGCACGCTCGATCTCGTCGCCGGCAAAGCCGCGAATCGCGTCGCGCGACTCCCAGAACGAGAGGGTGATGAACTCCGCCCTATCCCCCGCCTCGCGCCACAGGACCCATGCGCCCTGGTTGCCGGGCGTGGAGCGGTACTCACGCAACCCGGTCTCGCGCAGGTAGTCGACGTAGGCGGAGGCATCGGTCCTGCGGGTTGCCCCACGCCAGGTGCGCGCTATCAAAGGTCCTACCTCGCTGCCGTTTGGGTCATTGTGCTCACCGCCTAGGATGGACCGATGACCCGGCCGTGCGGCGCCACCGTGCGCCTTGGCCTGGTGGTGGGGGCGATGCTCGTGGGAGGCATCGGTCTTGCGGCATGCATCGGGAAGGATGGCGAGGAGAACCAGACCATGGTGACCACCACGCAGCTGGCGTTGCGCAGCGATGCGTTCGAGGAGGGCGGCGCGATCCCGTCGCGGTACTCGTGCGACGGCGATGACATCTCACCTCACGTGGAATGGAGCGGGGCGCCGCGCGGCACACAGGCCTTCGCGCTGATCGTGCACGACCCCGATGCGGGCGGCTTCATCCACTGGGTGCTGGCCGACATCCCGGGCGACTCGAGCTCGGTGGGCGAGGGGCGCGGCGACACGGTGGGCGTGGCGGGGCGCAACGACTTCGGGCGCGCCGGATGGGGCGGCCCGTGCCCGCCGTCCGGAGAGCACCGCTACGTGTTCAACCTCTACGCGTTGTCGGAGCCGCTCGGGATCGCCGGGACGCCGCCGGCCAGCGCCGTGCTGCGCGCGATGCAGGGTCGGGTGCTCGGCGAGGCTCAGCTGATCGGGGTCTACACCCGCAACCGCTGATTCCCAGGCCGGGGCTGCCGGCCCACCCGTAGACTCGGGCCGTGCACGAGCCTTCGCTGGCCCGATTGGACGTACTGCTGGTGCGGCACGCCGCCTCCGTGCCATCAGGCACGCCCGGCTGGGAGGAGCGCGACGACGACCGGCCGCTCTCGGAGGAGGGGCTGCGCCAGGCCGACGATCTCGCCTTCGAGCTCGATCCGTGGGGACTGACCGCGGTCTACTCGAGCCCCTACGAGCGGGCGCTGCAGACTGTTGCGCCCGTCGCCCGGCGGCGTGGCCTGGGCGTGCAGGTGCTGCCCGACCTGCGCGAGCGGCGGCTCACCGACGGCCCGCGGGACGACTGGCCGGACGTGCTCGCGCGCTCCTGGACAGATCCATCCTTTGCGGTCGACGGCGCCGAGACGGGGCTCGCCGCGCAGCGGCGTGGGATCGGTGTCCTCGACCTGCTGCGCGCCCGGCATGCCGACGGCGGGCGCCTCCTGGTCAGCAGCCACGGCAACCTGATCTCGCTGATCCTGCAGACTTTCGAGCCGGCGGTGGGCCTTGACTTCCATCTCGCCATGCCGAATCCGGCGATCTACCACCTCGAGCACGACGGGGTGGGCTGGCGCGTGATGGGCGGCCACGGCTTCGTGGAGATCGCGAAGGGCAACTGAGCGGGGGCCGCGTGGCTCCGGCCGTCGCGCGCCCCAGTACCCAGGGTGCTGTAATCGTGCCGATCGGGAAGGTATGGTGCTCCCGTAGGCACTGACAGTGCTGCGAGCGCACAACAAGGCTGAGAATGCGCTGGATGCAGTACCAGGCGTACTGCCGTTGATTCGGAGGAACCGCGCCATGCATGCGTGCCACGAGCTGGCCGAGCAGATGCGCCAGGACCGGCTCACGCTCACATCGGTCACTGATCGGCTCAAGGACCGCCTCGGTGAGGTGGCCGACTCCGACGGGAAGACCGTCCGCGATCTGATGGCCCACTACGCCAGCTGGCAGCGGCTGGCTGTGCGGCGCATCGGGACGCTGAAGGGCGGCGGCGAGATCAACCTGACCGACGACGAGGTGTTCAACCCGCTCATGCTCGAGATCACGCGGCTGTGGAGCGACGACGAGGTGCGCTGGGACTTCGACGACGCCTTCGAGTCGATGGTCGAGGCCGTCAGCAGCGCGCCGGAGGAAGCGTGCCAGCCGGACGGGTGGGCATACCGCTACGCGAATCGCATGGCCGGGAGCCATTACCCCGACCACCTGCCAGACCTGGAGCGACTGGCGAGCTCCTAGGCCTCCCGGGCGGTCACGTCGTCCAAGGTCTCTCGCCGGCGCGAGAGCCGCGGCTCGCCACCCTCCAGCACGGCTTCGGCCGGACGCAGGCGACCGTTGTAGCCCGATGCCATGGCGGCGCCGTAGGCGCCCGCCCGACCCACCGCCAACAGCGCCCCCGACCCGGCGGTCGCGAGCTCTTCCGCGGAGAGCCATTGGCCGAGGTCGCGGGCGAGGATGTCGCCCGCCTCGCAGATCGGTCCCGCCAGGTGAGTCGTGCCGGTTGGCGTGAATGCCGCGCCGGGTGAGACAAGCGAGACCGGGTGGGTCGCGCCGTAGAGCATGGGGCGGATCAGCTCGGTCATGCCGGCGTCGGCGACCAGGTAGCCGCAGCCGGCGGCGGGCCGCGGCTGGGTTCGGACGACGCGGGTCACCAGCCAGCCGGCATCGGCGACGATCGAGCGGCCCGGTTCCCAGGTCAGGGCCGCGTTGGGCAGGATGGCGCGCACCGCGTCGGAGAGGCCC
>DASWIE010000111.1:0-15121 GCA_036397815.1 Candidatus Limnocylindria bacterium | reverse complement strand
CGCGTCCGGCCCTGGTCCTGGTTGCCATGAGCCCGATCCTGGACCGCTACCTGGCGCCGGGGATCCTCGCTCCCGAGGTCGAGGGCCTGGCCCACTTCCTGTCGGAAGGGATGCTGCTGACGGTCGGGCTCGCCCTCACCGCGCAGGCCGCAAGGCGCGGAACGCTGCGGGCCGCGATCTGGCATCCGACATCGGTCTTCACCCTCGCCTTCGGCCTGGCGGCGCTGGGGTCAGCCGCGATCAATGCCGTGCCGCCGGCGCAGGCCGTCGCCGGAGTCGCGTTCACGCTGGACGCGGTGGCGTTCTTCTTCCTGGCGCGTGTGGTCGGGTTCGACGTGCGCCAGGCGATGATCGCCATCGGTGCCTTCATCGGGCTCCTGGCGCTGGCCGCGCTGGTGGCGCTGGGCCAGGCGCTCCTGACTCCAGAGCTCTTCGGGCTGAACGCGCTGCAGGGACGATTCGGCGAGATCTATCGGCTTGCGTCGTTCTTCGGCGACCCAAACGTCTTCGCCGCGCTCCTGTCGGCGGCCGTACCGTTCGTCCTCTTCGGCGCGCCGGGCCTGCGGACGAGGCGCGGCCGCTCCTGGGCGCTGGCCCTCGCCGCTCTCCTGGTCCTGGCGCTGTGGCTCTCGTTCTCCCGCGGCGGCTGGCTCGGCGCGGTGGTCGGGTTCGGGCTGGCGGGCGCGCTCCTGGACCGTCGTGCGCTGGCGACCGGCATCGCACTGGCGGCCGTGACCTTCGCCGTCGCCTGGGTGATGCCGCGCGACCTGCTCGGCGGCGCCGGCGAGCGGCCCGACCTGCTGCGCTCGACCTGGGGGCGGGTCGACGCGGTGGGTGCCGGCCGCGATCTGCGCATCCTGTTCGTGATCAACAGCATTCCGATGATCGTCGATCATCCCGCGCTCGGCGTCGGCCCAGGGAAGTACGGCGGCGCGGCCGCCGATATCTTCGGGACCGATGTCTACGCGGAGTACGACACTGACGAGCTCTTCGTCAACCCGGCGCAGCGAACGGTCGACAACTTCTGGCTCCACCTGCTGGGCGAAACCGGCGTCATCGGCCTCCTCGCCTTCGTCGGGATGGTCGGAGTCCCACTGCTACAGGTGATCCGCGCCGCGAAGACCGCGCTCTGGGGCCGGCGCGTCCTGTTGTCGGGCATCGCCGCCGCCGTCCTGGCACTCTCCGTCAACGGGCTGACGACCATGCTGCTGGAGGCGAACAGCGTCGCCTTCCTGTTCTGGTTCCTGCTCGGCATCGGCTCCATCCTGGTCCCACCGCAGCCGATCGACGCTGGGCGCTCGGCCGATCAGACCGCCAGGAGCACGGCCAGCAGCCCGAGCGCGGCCGAAAACAGCCAGAGCAGCAACGCCACCATCCGCTGGCCCAGCCCCAGCTCGAGCAGGCGGTGGTGGATATGGCGCCGATCCGCCACGAAGACCGGCTCGCCGGCCACCAGCCTCCGCACGACGGTCCAGGCCGTATCGCCCAGCGGCAGGCCGAGTGCCACGAGCGGCACCCAGGGCGCTACTGCCGGCGAGCCGACCTGGGTCAGGCTGATCGCGGCCGCGGCCAGGAGGTAGCCGAGCAGCATCGAGCCCGTGTCGCCCATGATGATGCTGGCCGGGTGCAGGTTGTAGCGCAGGAAGCCGATCGCTCCTCCCGCTCCGGCAGTCAGCACGATCAGGCTGGGCGGCGTTGCGCCACCGGCAGAAGCGATCAGGAAGAAGGCAGCCAGCGCGGTCAACGCCACGCCGGAGGCGAGGCCGTCGAGGCCATCGATCAGGTTCAGCGCGTTGACGACGGCCACGATCCAGGCGACGGTCAGGGGCAGCGACCAGATGCCCAGCGCGAGGCTGCCCCACGGCCCGTCCAGGCGGTCGATCGAGAGGCCGAGGCCATAGGCCACCAGGGCCACCACCACCTGCGCCGCAAACTTGACGCGGGCCCGCATGCCCTGCGTGTCGTCCAGGACGCCGATGGCGGCGATCAACGCGGTGCCGACCAGGATCGCCGGCAGGTGGCCCGTCTCCAGGCGCAACGGGGACCCGGCGGTGCGCGCCACGACCAGCGCGGCCGCGATGCCAAGGTAGAAGGCCGCGGCAATCGCCACGCCGCCGAGCCGCGGGATCGGGGTCTCGTGCACCTTCCGGCCGTCGGGCTCGTCGAGCAGGCCGGCACCATGCGCCGCGTCGCGAATGACGGGCGTCAACAGGCTGGCGGCGACCAGGGCGACGGCGAACGCGGCAACGGAGGGGAGCACCCTCTCCTCTGACTCCTCAGGCGGTGTGTGGTGTGGTCGGGGCGGCCCGATTCGAACGGGCGACCTCCTGCTCCCAAAGCAGGTGCGCTACCAGGCTGCGCTACGCCCCGCCGATTCCTATGCTACGCGAGTGCGTCAGCCGCAAACCCTGATTCTGCGGGAGAAGGCGGAGGCGGCGACAACTAGGATCGTCGGCCGAGGGTATCCTTCCGCCGGCCATGACCCCCCGCTGGACCTCGCTCGCCGACATCCTCCTGCCCGCCGTCCTGCTGCTGGCCCTGCTGGTCGCCCAGCTGCCCGCCGACCCCGCGCCCGGCGTCACCTTCAGCAACTCGCCGTTCACCGACGAGGCGTGGAACGTGATGGGCGCCCGCAACTGGATTCTCCTGGGCGACTGGTCCGCCGGAGATTGGGCCCTGCACCTCGTGCAGCTCCCGTTCAACGCGCTGGAGGCCGTTGGGTTCGCCATGCTGGGCGTGGGCATCGTGCAGGCCAGGCTGGTCGCCGCCCTGTGCAGCGTCGCGGCGGTCGCGGTGACAACCGTCATCGTGCGACGCCGTCTCGGGACGGAGGCAGGACTCATCGCCGGCCTCGGCCTGGCCGGCGCGGGTCTGGTGCTCTACTACGGGCGGCTGGCATACGTCGAGACCCTCGTCATGTTCGCGCTCGTCGCAGGCGTGGCGGCGCTCTGCTGGCGGCCATCGGGCGGCGCAGGGTGGTCGGCCGCCGTTGCGGGCGGGCTGCTTGCGGTTGCGATCGGGACCAAGCCATCCGCCCTCTTCGCCGTCGTCGGCATCCTGGTCGGGGTGGCGCTCGCCACGCGCCGCGGGACGTGGGTGCGCCGGACGATGCTGGCGACGGGCATGGTCGCGCTGGCCGCGGTCGGCTGGGTGGTGCTGATTGCGCTGCCGAATGCCGAACCGGTCGGCTGGGTGCTCGACATCTGGACCAGCCAGGCGCCGCCGCGTGGCCTGGCGGAGCTGTTGCGGCGGATCGCCGACTATCCGGCGACCAGCGATGGAGTACTCCTCATGTCGCTGCCGCTGGTGATCGGTGGGGTCGGGGGCCTGGTCGCCGCCATCGCGCGCTGGCGCACGCTCGACGAGGGGCAGCGTGCCCTGGCGGGGGCTGCCATCGGCTGGTTCCTGGTGGGGCTTGGCGTGCTGCTGATCGCCTCCTATCGGCCCAACCGTTACTCAATGCCGATGCTGCCGGCGTTGGCGATCCTGACCGCGTACCTGGTGCCCGCCGTGAGGGCGGGCCTCCAGCGGCTTGGGGCGCGGCGACTGGCGCTGCCACTGATGGGGACCGCCGTCACCGTCCTCCTGCTTCCCGGGCTGGTGATGTATGGCGGTTGGGCGTCCGCCGCCACGTCGCGGGCGCCGGGGATCCAGGCCCAGATGGCGGCCGCGATCGACGACCGACCGGTGGAGGGCGGCCTGGCTCCACTCTTCGCCATGCGGGCGCCGGTCCCGATCCACGTGCGCTGGTCGACGAGCGAGGTCAACCGCGGCGACCTCTACGCCGATGCCGGCGTCCGCTGGCTGGTGATGGCCGACGCGTACCGACCGAGCTGGGTCGACCTTCACCCCGAGGCGTGGGAGGGACGCACCCCGGTCCTGTGCTTCGCATGGGGGCGCGGCACCCATTGCCTGGTGCACCTGCCCTGACCATTCACGCCGCGTCGCGTCCCCGAATCAGGCGCGCCACCACCGCGAGGTAGCGAGGGACCTGCAGCTGCCAGGCGTAGGCGGCCGCCTGGCGGTGGGCCTCCGCGCCCAGGCGCGCGGCCGCGGCCGGGTCGGCCGCCAGCTCCCGGATCGCGGCTGCCAGCAGGCCCGGATCACCCCCCGGCACGAATCGGATCGCCTCATCGTCGAAGTGAGCGCGGAAGGTGGCCAGGTCGCTGGCGATGGTCGGCAGGCCCATCGCCGCGTACTCCAGGAGCTTGGTCGATAGCGAGTACCGCAGGTACGGCTCCGGCAGGGAGGGCACCAGGCCGATGTCCGATCCGGCCAGCAGCGCGGGCAGATCGTCGATCGGGACGCGTCCGTTGAGGTGCACCCGGTCGTCGGTGGCGGTGCGGTCGATTGCCGCCACGATCTGTGGTCGATGCGGCCCGTCGCCGTAGACGTCGAGCCGCACCGGCAGCTCAGCCGGATCGATCTGCGCCACCGCCTCGATGGCAATGTCCAGTCCGTAGATGCGCTGGAGGTTGCTGTGATGGACCAGCCGCAGCTCGCCATCCTCCATGAAGCCGCGGCGCGGGTGACGCGTCGGATCGAACAGCTCCGTGTCCGCCCCGTTCATGACCACGCTGATCTTGTCGGCGGGCACGCCGCGCGCGATCGAGAGCCGGCGCAGCGGCTCGTGGACCGTGATCAGCTCGTCGGCGAACCAGGCGGAGGCCCGGGCGGTGCCGGAGACGAGTGGCAGCAACGGTCGTAGCGCACGGCCCGCGAATCGGTCTCGAAAGAACTCGGGCATGTCCTCGTGCAGGTCGAGCAGCAGCGGCACGCCGGCGAGCTTGATCGGGAATGCCGAGAAGGCCAGGAAGTCCGGCACGGTCGCCACCTGGACCAGCCGATAGCGGCGGCGCCGATGCTCGCGCGTCACGCGGATGGCGGCGATCCCGGCGAAGGCGAGGTATTCGGCCAGGTGTCCGGCGAAGCCGGTGAAGGCCCGGTTCACCGGCAGGCGCACGATGCGCATCGGTCCATCCACCTCCTCGGGCGCCTCGTCCCGGCCACGGAGGCAGAAGAGGTCGACTTCGTGACCGGCGGCGGTCAGCGCATCGGACTGCCGGCGGATGCGCGGGTCGCCCGGATAGACGGCGTGCACGACGATGGCGATGCGGCTCATCCCGCCTTGACCTCGTTCCAGAGCGCGTCCTTCTCGTCCGCCGACAGCTCGGTGAGCACCTCGCCGCGCGCCGCCGCCAGCGCCTCGACTCGCTCATAGCGATCGATCCAGCGCCGGTTGGCGGCACGCAGCGCCTCCTCCGGGTCGAGCTTCAGCCAGCGCGCAAGGTTGACGGACGCAAAGAGCACGTCCCCCAGCTCGTGGAGGCGAGCGTCGCGTGCCGCGTCGCCCTCCAGCGCCCCCGCCTCGTGCAGCTCGGCGAGCTCCTCGGACACCTTCTCCCAGACGCCCTCGATCGCCGGCCAGTCCCAGCCGAGCGAGGAGGCGCGCTCCTGGATCTCGCGGCTGGCGGCCAGCGCCGGCAACGCGCGGGCGATCCCGGTGAAGGGCGATGGCTGTCGACCGGCGTCGGATCGTTCGGAGGCCTTGATCGCCTCCCAGTTGCGGAGCACCTCCTCGGCGCCGCTGACCTCCAGGTCGGCGAAGACGTGTGGGTGGCGGCGCACGATCTTGGCGCCCAGCGTGCGGTAGACATCGGTCAGGTCGAAGCTGCCCTCCTCGGCGGCCAGCTGCGCATGCAGGATGATCTGGAGGAAGAGGTCGCCCAGCTCCTCCGCCAGGTCGGCGGCGCTGCCGCGCTCGATGGCATCGACCGCCTCGTACGCCTCCTCCAGCACGAACGGGCGCAGGCTGGCGTGCGTTTGCCTGCGGTCCCACGGGCAGCCATCAGGCGCCCGCAGACGCGCCGAGATGGCGGCCATCCCGTGTGGAGACGCCAGGTTGTCCAGCGGCGGCAGCGGCGGCACCAGCCAATTCGTGGCCGCCAGCTCCCCCTCGCTGAGTTGGTCGATCGGCCGCAGCTCACCGGCCGGCAAGGGCCGAAGCGGATGACCGTGGGGGTAGAGGGAGACGAGCACGTCGAGCGCCGTGGTGCGCGCATGCCGGCCGGGCAAGGTGGACGCCGGCGACCGGCTGCCGGCCGCAGCCAGGATGACGAGGGGCAGCGCCGGGTCGAAGGGGACAGACGCCAGGCGGTCGAGCGAGACGATCTGAACTCCATCCGCCGGGTCGATCCCGGCGGCGGCAAGGAGGGCGTCGACGCTGGGCGCGGCGGACACGCTCCCGTCGGAACTCACCCCACGGCGCTCGCCGGGGCCAGCTCCGGGTCGGTCCAGATGCCGGCGCGGTCCTTGAGCTCCTCGAGCCAGCGGCTGAAGCCGCTCTCGCCGATCTGCTCGCGTTGGCTCTGCGGGACGAAGCGGCTGGGGGAGCTGTCGAGGAGCTTGTAGATGTAGATGTTGTTGCCGCTGACCACGGGATCGGAGATCTGGTCGGGCTCGGTCAGGTCGAAGATCGCGGTATCGCGGATCGCCTCGAACTGGTAGTGGACGACCCACCCCAGCTCGCCGCCCTGCTGCGCGGTGGTGGCATCCTCGCTGTACACGAGCGCAACGTCCGCGAAGCTGCCGGGATCCTCTCGCAGGTCGGCGGCGAGGCGTTCGGCCAGCTCCCCGGCCGTGACGCGGCGGTCGACGAGCTGGATGACGTGGTAGCCGAACTCGGTGCGCACCGGCTCGCTCGTGTCGCCGTTCCGTCGCAGCTGGCCGACGGCGTCCTTGAACTCCTGCACGAACCCGGACGTGGCGGGGTCGTACCAGCCCAGCGAGCCGCCACGATCGCGCGAGCCCGGGTCGTCGCTCTGCTTCGCCAGCTCGAACCAGTCGGCGTCCGGCTTGATCGCCTCCACGCGCAGCGCCTCCGCCTTCGCGAGCGCGGCGGCCCACTGCTCGTCGGTCGCCTCGGCCTGGCTCTCGCCGCCGGGAATCGGCTGCACCAGCAGATGACGAATCAGCGACCGGGGGATCGGCACACCCTGGTCGTTGACAATCTGGATCTGCGCCACTTCTCGCTGCGGCTGGTAGCGCTCCACGACCGAGGTTGCGAAGTACTCGCCAAATGCGGTCCTCAGCAGCTCGTCGCGCAGGTAGGCGCGGAACTCGGCATCGGTGACGCTCGCCTGGCCGAGCAGGTCGTCGAGCAGCTCGTTGGGGCCCGCCGGCTTGCGCTCGTCGACGCGCAGGAGGTACCAGCCCTGGTCGTTCCGGAGCGGGCCCACCACCTCTCCGGCGGCGGTGTCGCCGGCTGCCTCGAAGAAGTCGCCGAACTGCGCATCGGTCGCCTCCACCCAACCCAGCAGGCCGTCGAACTGGTTCGACGCGTGATCGCTGCGTTCGGCGGCGAGGGTCGCGAAGCTGGCGCCGCCCTCGATCTCCGCCAGGATCTGGTTCGCCTCCTCCTCGGCTGCCGCCCAGTCGTCCTCGGTGGGCTCCGAGCCTGCGGCCGCATCCTCCGCGGGCCGCGCGAGGACCATGATCAGCGAAAGCTTCAGGCGCTCGGGGAGGGTCAGTCGCTTCTCGACCTCCGCGTCGATGTCGGCCTCAGGCACCGTCACCGGGTACTGCGTGGTGCTGGCGTCGAGCACGGCGCCGGTGAGCAGCGAGTCGAAGGCGATCGAGGCGACCTGGCTGGCGGTGTCGTTGACGGCCTGGATCTGCTGCTCGAGGATCGGGTCGCCCGCGCCGCCGAGCTGGCCCTGCAGGTCGGCCAGCGCGGCGCCGAGCTCGGCATAGATGGTGTCCATGCGGTGGCTCAGCTGCGCCTGCGTCACCGGCTTGCCCTCGACCAGAGCCACCTGGCGCAAGCTGGCGTCGTAGTAGGCGTTCCAGGTCGCCGCGCCGAAGATGCCGATCGCCACGGCGATGGCGAGCGCGAAGCCGGCGACGGTCAGCTGCTGGCTGCGCAGCTCGTCCTGCCAGCGCGGACGGTGCTTGCGGTCGAGGACCGGTCGGTTGCGAAAGGACATGCTCGAGCGACATCTCCGCAGGGCGGGAGAGGGGGTACCGATCTGGGCGAGGCTGAATGCTAGCCGATGGGCCCGCCCCACGCCAACGGCGGGGCGGCCGCCGTCACCTCGGTCCCAGCGCCTCGGCGATCGCTCTCCATCGCAGCTTGATGACGAGCAGGAGCGCCTCCCGGACGATGCCGCCGCTCATCTTCGATCGGCCGGCCACCCGCTCGCGAAAGATGATCGGCACCTGCTGGATCCGCGCGCCGCGCCGATGCGCCCACCAGGTCATCTCGATCTGGAAGCCGTAGCCACTCGCGTTCGCCTCGCGCAGCCGGATCGCCTCCAGCAGCTCGCGCCGCCACGCCTTGAAGCCGCCCGTCAGGTCACGGTACGGGAGCAGCAGCACCGTGCGGGCGAAGACCGTGCCCGCGCGGCTGATCAGGCGTCTCCGCCACGGCCAGCCGACCGTCCCTCCGCCGCGAAGCCATCGCGTTCCCAGTGTGAGCTCGCAGTCGAGCATGAGCGGGGCGACCAGCCGCGGCAGATCGCGCGGGTCGTGGCTGAAGTCGGCGTCCATCTGCACCACGGCACGCACGTCGGGCCGATCCAGGGCCCAGCGGAAGCCCTGCCGGTACGCGACGCCGAGCCCCTCCTTGGCTTCTCGATGGAGGACCTGGATGCGCGAATCGGTTGCGGCCAGCGTGTCCGCCAGCTGGCCGGTGCCGTCCGGCGAGTTGTCGTCGACCACCAGGAGGTGCGCCTCCGGCAGGGCCTCCAGGATGGCGGCCGCGACCGGCTCGAGGTTCTCGCGCTCGTTGTAGGTTGGCAGCACCACGCACACCCCACGGCCGACGGCCAGGCCTACGCGAGGCGTGTCCACGTGCTCAGCGACCGATGCCGGCGTAGGCCACGCCGGCCGCCGTCACCGCCACGCGGTCGAGGACGTTGCGGCCGTCGACCAGCAGCTCCAGGCCGGGAATCGTGGCCAGGTCGAGGTTTCGGTAGGCCTCGTGCCCGGCCTGAACGATCGCCGCGCGGATGGGCGCCGGCGCATCAAGGTCGTAGGGCTCGAAGCCAAGCTTCCGCAGGTGATCGGCATCGAAGTACGGATCGTGCCCGAACACGGTCGCGCCGGCGTCACGCAGCTCGTCGCGCAGGCGGAAGGCGGAGCTGAAGGCGTCCTCGCGCACGTCGGCGCGATAGGCGACGCCCAGCACCAGCACGGGGACGCCGGTGAGCGGCCCCAGCCGCTCCCGCACCAGGTCGACCGTCCAGCGGCCCATCTCCTCGTTGATCGCGCGCGCCAGCGGGGGCAGGCGCAGGTCGGGCTCGGCGTTGAACAGGAAATGGGGGTAGACCGGGATGCAGTGCCCGCCGACCCCGACGCCAGGCGCGTGGATGTGGCTGTAGGGCTGCGAGTTCGCGGCCCCGATCACCTCGAGCACGTCGATCCCCCGCTTCGCCGCGTAGCGCGCGTACTCGTTGGCGAGCGCGATGTTCACGTCGCGGTAGGTGGTCTCGGCCAGCTTCGTCATCTCGGCCGTCTCGGCGTTGGCGACGGCGCGGACCTCCGTGCCCTCGTCGAGCACCGCCCGGTAGAACTCGACCGCGCGGCGCGCGCTCTCCCCGCTGGTGCCACCCACGATCTTCGGGTAGCGGCGCAGGTCGAGCAGGACGCGGCCAACCAGCACCCGCTCCGGCGAGAAGGCCAGGAACAGGTCGCGGTCCAGGGTCAGGCCGCTCCCCGCCTCGAGCTGCGGCCCGAACCGATCGCGGGTGGTCCCGACCGGCAGGGTCGTCTCGTAGACGACCAGCGTCTCCGGCTTGAGGCCACGCGCGATGTCACGGGTCGCGGCGTCGATCGGGCCGAAGTCGATCTCGCGCGCCGCGTCCACGACGACCGGCACGATGACCACGACCACATCGGCCTGGCGCACGCCCTCCGCATCGTCGGTGGTGGCCTGCAGCAGGCCGTCCGCCACGAGCTGGGGCACACGCTCGATCAGCGCCGGCTCGTCATCGTGGGGCGACGTGCCGGCGTTGATGGCGTTCACGATGCGCGCGTCCACGTCGCAGCCGATGACGCGATGGCCTCGGCTGGCGTATTGCACCGCCAGCGGGAGACCGATATGCCCCAGCCCGACCACCGCGACGATCACGCCAGCACCTCCCGCAGCGCGGCGCCGCTGACGACCTTGCCGGAGCTGGCGGCCTCGACCATGGTGCGCGCGAGCAGGAGGGCGATCATCGCCTCACGCGGGTCGACCGGAGCCGGACCGCCGTCGCGGACGGCGCGGGCGAACTCCTCCAGCTCGATGGCGAGGGGCTCACGGCGCTCCACGTGGCGTCGCACCATCTCGCCCTCGGCCACCGAATCGTCGGCCGGGTTGGCGTAGAAGACCAGGTCCTGGTCCAGGTAGTCGGCGACGTACATGCCCCGTTCCCCGGTCACCGACAGGGTGCGGCGCTTCGTCGGCGTGAGCCAGTTGATGTCGAGCACGCCCACCGCCCCGTTCGCGAATTTCATGACCCCAACGAAGAGATCCTCGTGCTCGGTGTGGATCCGCCGCTCCGTCTCGGCGTAGAGCCGGACCGGATCCGAGCCGAGCAGGAAGCGCATCACGTCCAGGTCGTGTGGGGCCAGGTCGACCACCACGCCCACGTCCCGGATGCGCGCCGGAAAGGGGCCGAGCCGGGTCGCGTGGATCTGAAAGATACGTCCCAGCTCGCCGGCGGCCAGCCGCTGCCGCAGCTCACGGATCGCGGGATTGAAGCGCTCGATGTGCCCGACCGTCAGGAGGCGGCCGGCATCCGCGGCGGCCGCGATCATGCGCTCCGCCTCCGGACGAGTTGCGGCGATCGGCTTCTCGACCAGCACGTGGGCGCCGGCGGCGAGGGCCGCCAGCGCGGTCTGCATGTGGAGCGAGGTGGGCGCGACGATGCTCACCAGGTCGAGCTGCTCGGCCGCGAACATCTCGGCCGCGTCCGCGAAGCCACGGATCGCGCTGCGACCGTGCGTGGCGCGACGCAGCGCCTCGGGATCCGGATCCGCCACGGCGACCAGATCGACGCCGTCGACGGCCTCGTCCCAGACCCGGACGTGGTTGCGTCCCATGGTGCCGAGCCCCACCACGCCGGCGCGCATCGGGCGCGCCGGGGCATCGGTCACGCGGACACCCCGGCGGAGATCGGGCCCAGCTCGGCCGCGACGGCGTTGACCGCGTCGATCACGGTGGACACCTCGGCATCGGTCAGCGACGGATGAACCGGGATTGAGAGCACCTGTTCGGTCAGGCGATCGGTGACAGGGAAGCGCTGGTCCCCGTAGCCGAGCGCCTCGAAGGGCTTCTGGCGGTGGACCGGGATCGGGTAATAGATGCCCGTCCCCACTCCGCGTTCGCGGAGCCGGTCGGCGAACTCGTCGCGGCGGGCGACGCGGATCGTGTACTGGTGGTAGACGTGCGTGACGCCGGGACGCACGGCCGGCGTGATCACCCCGTCCAGCTCGGCGTCGTAGCGTGCCGCGATCACTCGACGGCGCGCATTGCCGGCGGCCAGCTTCGGCAGCTGGGCGAGGCCGATGCTGGCGTGGATATCGGTCATTCGGAAGTTGTAGCCGAGCGTGTCGTGGTGGTAGCGGACCTTCATGCCGTGCTCGCGCATGAGGCGCACCCGGTCCGCCAGCTCCGCGTCCGCGGTCGTGATCATGCCGCCCTCGCCGGTGGTCATGTTCTTGGTCGGGTAGAAGCTGAAGCAGCCCGCCCCCCAGGTCCCGCTCTTGCGATCGCCGACCGTCGCCCCGTGCGACTGCGCGGCATCCTCCACCAGGGCCAGGCCACGCCGCTCGGCGATCGCGGCAAGGGCCGGCATGTCGGCCGGCTGCCCATACAGGCTGACCGGCATGATCGCCCTGGTGCGGGGCGTGATGGCGGCCTCCACCTGCGACGCGTCGATGTTGAAGGTCGACTCCTCGACGTCCACGAAGACGGGGCGCGCGCCGGTGTAGACGATGCTGTTCGCGCTGGCGATGAACGTGAAGGGCACGGTGATCACCTCGTCCCCTGCGCCGATCCCGTAGCCGAGCAGGGCGAGATGCAGGGCGGTGGTGCCCGAGCTGGTGGCCACCGCATGCGCCACGCCGATGAACGCGGCGAAGCGCTCCTCAAGCTCCTGTACCCGAGGACCCTGGGCCAGGGTGCCGGAGCTCAGCGCGCTCCAGACGAGCTCCTTCTCCTCCTCCCCCATCTGGGGGCGAGCGATGGGAATCACGATGCGGTTGCCTCCGTTGTCTGCGGCGTGGGTTCGGTCGCGACCCGATGAGGATGGCCCTCGTCAAGTCGCTCGAGTGCCGCCACGATCCGCCGGGCGGCATTTCCGTCGCCGTACAGGTCGGGCCGTGGCCTGGATCGGTCCATGAATCCGGAGTCTGCCAGAGCGGCGCCCAGGCCCGACGGGTCGGTGCCGGCCAGCCGGTTCCAGCCGGCCGCCACCGTCTCCACCCACTCCGTCTCGAAGCGAAGCGTGATGCACGGGACGCCCGCGAGGTACGCCTCCTTCTGCACGCCGCCAGAGTCGGTGGCGATCGCCGTTGCGTTCAGCTCCAGGGCAACCATCTCGAGGTAGCCGACCGGCCCGATGACGGTCACGTTGCCGGGCAGCTGCAGACCCGCCGAGGCCAGGGTCGATCGCGTTCGCGGGTGCAACGGAAGGATCACCGGGCGGTCGACGGCCAGCGCCGCCAGCCAGGTTGCCAGGCGGGCGGGGTCGTCGACGTTCTCCGGCCGGTGGAGGGTTGCCAGCACGTATCCGGGCCGAGTGCGAGCGACCTCCGGAGCGTGATCCTCCGCCCTCGCGCTCGCCCAGCGGAACGCGTCGACCATGACGTCGCCGGCCAGCTCGGCTCGGTCCGCCAGCCCTTCGCGATCCAGGTGCTCCATGGCGGCCCGGGTGGGGGCCAGCAGCAGGTCGGAGAGATGGTCGGCCACGATCCGATTCCGCTCCTCGGGCATCGCGAGGTTGTGGGAGCGCAGGCCGGCCTCGACGTGCGCGATCCAGGGACGTGGCCCATCCCCGTACGCCACCTTGCAGGCCACCACCGCGGCGGCGAGGGTCGAGTTCGTGTCGCCGTAGAGCAGCACGCCGTCCGGCTCGTGCTCCAGCATCACCGGCTCGAGACGAAGCATCATGGCGGCCGTCTGGGCGCCGTGCCTGCCGCTCCCCACCTCCAGGTTCACGTCGGGCTCCGGCATCTCCAGATCGCGGAAGAAGGCCGCGCTCATGGCGTCGTCGTAGTGCTGGCCGGTGTGCACCAGCAGCTCGGTGTGGTTCTCCCGCAGGATGCGGCTCACCGGCGCGGCCTTCACGAACTGCGGTCGCGCGCCGACCACGCTCAGAACCTTCACGCGCCGTGCTCCGGCGGGAACGGCTCGCCGCAGCGCGGGCACCCTCCGCTGAACGCGGTGCCGTCCGGCGCGTCGGGCAGCGGCTGGCCGCAGGGGCACGCGCTCCCGATCCTGCGTGCCGGGTTGCCGACCACCAGCTCATAGTCGGCGACGTCTCGCGTCACCACCGCTCCCGATCCGATGAGCGCCCAGCGCCCGATGCTGATGCCCGCCAGGATCGTGCTGTTCGCGCCGACCGCCGCGCCGCGACGCACCACGATCGGCGAGACCTCCCAGTCCGCCTCGGTCTTGGGCGAGCCGTCTCGGTTCACCGCACGGGGCAGCCGGTCGTTGGTGAAGCAGACGTGCGGACCGATGAAGACGCCGTCCTCCACGGTCACCCCACGGTAGAGGCTGCTGTTGTTCTGGATCTTCACGTTGTCACCGACGACCACCGCCACGTCGACGTAGACGTTCTTGCCGATGACGCAGCCAGCCCCGATGTGCGCGTCCTCGCGCACCTGAGCCTGGTTCCAGATGTCGGTGCCGGGGCCGATCTGTGCGGTGGCCGCGACGTCGGCGGTGGGATGGATGCGCGCTGGGCGCTCGGACATGCGACCTCCTTGGCCGCGCACGATTCTAGCCGAGGGCGGCCTCGGTCAGTCCCAGAGCGCGCTGATCTGGGCGCCCACCGCGTCGCTGACCGCACCTCCCGCGCCCAGGATGATCACCTGCGTCGGGTTCAGGCGGCGCAGCTCTGAGGCGGTCGCCGCGGAGAGCGATGTCGGATTGGTGAGGAGCAGCGGGACGTCCAGTGCGCCGGCAAGCGGGACCGCCGCCAGCGCGTCGGCGAAGTTCAGCCCGGTCGCGACGAAGACGGTCGAAGGGACATCCGCCGGCCAGCGGCTCGAACTGACCGCCGCCGCGGTGGCGTAGCGATCGGCGCCGGCAAGGCGGGCGACGGTGCCGCTGGTGGCGTAGCCGCGCAGCCCGGCGGCCACCGCTTCGCTGATCACCCCCGTGCCGCCCAGCACCACGATCAGGCCGGGGCGCAGGCGGGCAAGCTCGGCGGCGGTCGGGGCGGGGACCCCGTCGCGGGTGACCAGCAGGATCGGGCCACCGGCGCGCGCGGCCACCGGTCCGGCAGCCAGGGCATCGGGGAAGTTGGCGCCGGTGGCGACGTAGGCGACGGGCACGCCGGGAAGGAAGCCAGAGGAACTGACCGCCGCCGCGGTGGCGTAGCGATCGGCGCCGGCAAGGCGGGCGACGGTGCCCTTTCCGGTGACGAAGCTCCAGCTCTCCGGTGACAGTGGGTTGCCGCCACCGTCGGCGATCGCAGCGTTCAGTGCCACGCTGTAGCCGGCCTCGCCGGCCAGGATGGCGTTCGGTTGCAGTGTCGCCCGCAGCGCGGCGGCGTCGTAGGTGACCGAGGCCGGAACGATGTTCCCGCCCGCGTCGCGGAGCTGGACGCTACCCACGCTCACGCCGGAGACATCCTCGCTGAACTCGATGGTGACCGCTCCATCCAAGGGCACTCC
This sequence comes from Candidatus Limnocylindria bacterium, assembly GCA_036397815.1. Classification (GTDB taxonomy): domain Bacteria; phylum Chloroflexota; class Limnocylindria; order QHBO01; family QHBO01; genus DASQFY01. The sequence continues at coordinate 232 of DASWIE010000111.1, read as the reverse complement.
GGTCGCTCCGTAACCCGGACTGCGACCGGTGACGGTGGGCGCCACGTTATCGACGAAGAGGGTGCTTACTGAGTATCCGTCGCGGTTCCCGTTCGGGAACCAGTTGTTGACCTGCAGGATGATCCGCGCCGGGCCATCGACCTGGACCGAGGCGCGCTCGGTGGCCGTCGAGTCGTTTTGATCGTCGACATAGGCCAGGAGCGCGCCGGCGGCGTTGTAGACGTGCAGCGTC
>DASWIE010000110.1:0-33538 GCA_036397815.1 Candidatus Limnocylindria bacterium | reverse complement strand
TCCCGAAGACGCCGGCCAACGCGCTCACCTGGACCGCGTTGCCGATCGCGAAGTAGGCGGGCGACAGATTGGTGGCGTACGACCCGAGCGCCGCGAAGAAGAGCAGCTGGAAGGTTGGGCCGCCGATCAGGGTTGGGATGTGTATCGAAGGGCGGGCCCAGTTGAAGAGCATCCCGTAGCTCATCAGCCCGCCGTACCAGAAGACCCTCGCCGCGGAGCGCGGCGAGCTCGGTTCGGCGCGAACCTGCGGAGCGGACACAGTGGTCGCGCTCATTGGAGCGCCAGGGTCGCGTCGCGGCGTGCCTTGCGCAGAACGTAGACGAGCGTGACACGCGCGAGCAGGTAGTAGACGACCGCCAGCAGCAGGCACATGGCGATCGCCAGCCAGGGCGGCTCCGTGCCGGTGACCGAGCCGCGGATCGCCTCCATCCCCCAGGTCGGAGCCAGCAGCCAGGAGATCGGTCGTACCCAGAAGGGGAGGAAGGTGAGCGGCACCAGCAGCCCTGCGACGAGCCAGATCGGGTACTCGAGCAGGTTGCCCAGCGCGTTGGCGTGCCGGTAGAGGACGAAGGTGGTGGCGATCAGCATTCCGAGCGCGCCGAGCGAGATGATGGCCGCCGCCAGGCCGAGCGGCAGGACCAGCGGGAAGGTCGCCTGCAGCGGCATGCCGAACAGGAGCACTCCCCAGGCGATGGTGGAGCCGATGCCGTAGAAGCCCAGCGTCACGGCTCCAAACGTCTGGCCGACCAGGATGTAGTCGTAGCGCGATGGCGCGTTGACCAGCAGCTCGAGCGTGCCCTCCCAGCGCTGCCAGGCGATCGCGCCGCCGCAGCCGAAAAGCGTCGTGCTCCAGACGCCCATCATGCCCGCCCCCAGCGCCACGTAGAGCAGCGTCTGCCCACTGGTCGCGCCGCCGACCTGCCACAGGAAGAAGGCGATCGTGGCGAAGATGATCGGCGACAGGAAGGTGGTCAGGATGAAGAACTCGCTCGTCAGCAGCATCTTCACGCTGAACCAGGTCACGAACCAGATCAGCCGAAGGACGCGGGTGATGCTCACCGGCTCCTCCTATGCGACCGATGCGGCACGCGCGGCGCCATCGGTCTCACTGGTGGTGGCGATGAGGTGCACGTAGGCGTCCTCCAGGGTCGGCTCGCGAGCCACGACCTTGCCGACGCGCGTGTCCCCCAGGACCGCCAGCAGGCGCTGCGTGATCTGCAGCCCATGCTCGCTCTGGACGAGCAGGATCTCGCTCTGGTCGCGCTCCTCGGTGTTCACCGCGATCACGTCCGGATCCTCGCGCAGCCGGGCGACGGTGTCGGCGGTGACGCCGAAGGTCTCGATCTCGACGATCGTGCGGTTGACGACTGCCTGCTTCAGGTCGGCGCCGGTGCCGTGGGCCACGATCCGGCCGCCGTTGATCACCGCGATCCGGTCGCACAGCGCGTCCGCCTCGAACATGTAGTGCGTGGTGAGCAGCACCGTCTTCCCGGCCTCGACCAGTGACTGGATCGTGCGCCGCAGCTCGCGCGCGCCGATCGGGTCGAGCCCGATCGACGGCTCGTCCAGGAAGATGACCTCCGGATCGTGGAGGAGGCCCCGCGCGATGTGCAGCCGCTGCCGCATCCCGCGGGAGTAGCCCTCCACCTTCTCCCGCTCGCGTCCGGTGAGGCCCACCATCTCGATCAGCGCCTCGATCCGGCGCTTCTGCTGCCCCGGATCGACCCCATACAGCTCGGCGAAGTAGCGCAGGTTGTCGAGCCCGCTGACGCGATCGTAGAGCCCGCGGTCGCCGCCGAAGACGTAGCCGATGCGCCTGCGGACCTCGGTCGTCTCGCGCACCACGTCGTGGCCCATCACCCGTGCCGTCCCGCTCGTCGGCAGCAGGAGGGTGATCAGCATCTTGATGGTCGTCGTCTTGCCCGCTCCATTGGGGCCAAGCAGGCCGAAGAGCTCGCCGGGTTTGACGGTGAAGCTCACGCCGCGCACGGCCTCCACGTCCAGGCGCCGGCGACGGAAGACGCCCAGGTGCGTGCGGTAGGTGCGCACCAAGTCGATCGCCTCGATGGCGTGCTCGACCCCGGCGGCGGAGGGTAGGGAGGAGCGCGGCTGCGTGCTGATGGGCAATTCAGAACCAGTCGCGTGACCGGAAGAAGATCCCCAGGCCGATCACGCTCGCTGCCATCAGGCCCAGCGCGGCGGGGTAGCCCCACGGCCAGCTGAGCTCCGGCATGAAATCGAAGTTCATGCCATAGATGCCGGCGAGCAGGGTCGGCACCATGAGGAGCACAGTGAAGGCGGTCAGCCGTTTCACGATCACGTTGAGGCTGTTGCTCTGCACCGCCAGGTTGGCGTCGAGCGCGGCCGCGACCAGGTCGCGGTACAGGTCGACGCTGTCCAGGACGCGGACCAGGTGGTCGTACAGGTCCTGGTAGTACGGCACCGTGGCCGCGTCGACGATCTCCAGGTCTCGCCGCAGGAGGGCGTTGGCCACGTCGCGCAGCGGCGCCACGATGCGTCGCAGCTCCAGCAGCTTCCGCTTGACATGAAGGACGTCCCGAAGCAGCTCCGAGTTCTGTCGCCCGGCGACGATCCGCTCCTCGAGCTGCTCGATCTGGTCGGAGAGGCGGTCCAGCAGGGGGAAATAGCCGTCCGCCACCCCGTCCAGGACCGCGTACAGCAGTCCTCCGGTGCTCTGACCAATCGTCGAGGACCGGTGCCGGAAGCGTTCCCGCACATCCTCGATCACCGGCGACGGCGCCCAGTGGACGGTCACCAGCGAGTCGGTGGTGGCGATCATGTGGATCTCGCCCGGCTCGTAGGAGCGGCCGTGCGCCTTACCCGGCAGGACCTCGTACGCGACGATGACGTACTGGCCCGGGTAGGTGTCGACCTTTGGACGCTGACGCCGGTTCTCCAGGTCCTCCAGGGCAAGTGGGTGCAGGGCAAGCTTGGTGCTCAGCAACTCCAGTTCGGCCTTGCCGGGGCTCACCAAGTCGAGCCAGATCAGGCTGCCCGGCGCCTTGAACCGATCGATCTGATCGAGCTGGGAGGCGTCCAGCTCAGTGACCTCACCCGAGGGCTTGCGGACGATGCAGGAATGGCTCTCGGCACCCATGGCAGGCGCGAGTGTACGGCCTCGGGCGCGAACCAGAATGTGCTAGACTTAGGTAGCCTATTTCGCACCCGTTTCCGAACCGATGGAGGCTTGCACTCATGGGATGGCTCTCCGAGCCGGTGGAGCGCCTGCTGGAGGTCGCCCTGGTCGGCGAGCTGACCGTCATCGGTCGGCGCGGGCAGCCGGTCACCCACCCGCTCATCCCGCTGTATGACGGGGAGCGGATCTACCTGCACTCGAGCACGCTCTTCAGCAAGAAGCTGGAGCACATCAAGCGCAACCCACGCGTGGCGCTGTCGCTGAGCGATCCGGTTGCGCTGAAGGGCCTCACCGACCGCGCCACGATCCAGGGCACGGCGCGGGTGATCGAGGACGATCCGCACGAGCAGTGGGTGGGGCTCGTCCTCGACCTGTGGCGACGCAAGGAGCCGGTGATCGACGCCTTCCTGAAAGCGCGGGTCGCGCTGCCGCTCTTCTTCGAGCGGGCGGTGATCGAGATCACTCCGGAGCGCTGCCTGCTCTGGCCCGACGGCGACACCTCCCGTCCGCCGATCGTGACCACCCCGCCAGCGGAGGTGGCCGCCTGATGCCACGCGTCGCGGCCTCCGACTTCGCCAAGCTGGACGGCTACCCGTTCGTGGTCGTCTCCTGGATCGACGACGCCGGCTATCCGGTCAGTGTGGCGACCGACCACCAGACCGATGTCTCCCGGGGCGTGGTCAGCCTTCGTGCGCCGGCCGGCGACGCGGTGGCGATCCCGACCGACCGCACGGTGAACGTGTGCGGCAGCCACATCCACCCCAAGCCGGGCGAGGGCTACGACGAGCGCCGCTATCTGCAGCTGTGGGGCACCGCGACGGAGCCGGTCGACGGCCGGGTCACGTTCACGCCGGCCAGCGCGTGGGGCTGGGACGAGGCCGAGGTGCCGTTCTTCGAGTACTCGGAGCGCTCCGTCCCGCAGTCGCGGCGCTACCTGGCTGAGCTGTCAGCCGAGAAGGGACGGACCATCCGGCCGCGCCTGGCACTGGGTTGGCTCTTCCTGCGCACCACCCGCCTGCCGTTCCTGTCGGCCACCTTCGTGCCGGTGCTGCTCGGCATCGCCATCGCCGCGCGGCACGGCGCTTTCGACTGGTGGCTCGCGCTGGTGACCGTGATCGGCGCCTCGCTGGCGCACCTGGGCATCAACGTCAGCAACGACATCTTCGACACGCTCTCCGGCGCCGACGAGGCGAACGTCAATCCAACCCAGTTCAGCGGCGGGTCGCGCGTCCTGATCTACGACCTCGTCACGCTGCGCCAGCTGGTCTCGCTGGCGGTGGCGCTCCTGGGTGGGGCCTCCGCCATCGGTCTCTACCTGGTCTGGGCCACCGGCTCGTCCACGCTGCTCTGGATCGGGATTGCCGGAATCGTCCTGGGGATTGCCTACACCGCCCCGCCCATCAAGCTTGTCCACCGTGGGCTCGGCGAGATCTCGGTCGCGCTCGGCTTCGGCCCGGTGATGCTGCTCGGCGCCTACGTGGTGCAGGCGGGGGCGCTCAGCTGGGAGGCGGTGGTCGCATCCGTGCCGGTGGCGATCCTGGTGGCGCTGATCCTGTACGTCAACGAGATCCCGGACCGCACGGGAGACGCGGCGGCGGGGAAGCGAACGCTGCCGGTGCGGCTGCCACCGGCCGTCGTCACCGACATCTACCTGATCGCGGCCCTGGCCTCCTTCGCGGTGATCGTGGCCGGCGCGGTGAGCGGCCTGCTGCCGCCATTCACGCTCCTGGCGCTGGCTGCCGCACCGCTCGTCCTGCGCGTCTACCGCGGCATCCGCCAGTACTACACCAGCCCATACGCGCTGATGGCGTTCATGGGCGTGAACGTGACGCTGCACCTCTATGTCGGGTTGCTGCTGCTTGCCGGCTACGCGGTCGCGATCCTGCTGCAGCTGCTCGGCTGACGGAACGGGCGGCTAGCCCCAGCCTCTGACCTCGAGCGCATCGCTCCTGCCGTCGGGACGCGGCATCGCCAGCAGCTGCTGATGCACGTCCAGATGCGCGCGCTCGAAGCCGATCGCGGCGCCGGCCATGTAGAGCCGCCACGTCCGGGCCACTTCCTCGCCGGCGGCCGCGACCGCGTCGTCCCAGCGCTCCTCGAGCCGGCGCACCCAGTGCCGCAGGGTGCGGGCGTAATGCGGACGGAGAGAGTCGACCTCGCGCACTTCGAAGCCTTCCAGCTGGGCAGCCGAGATCATCTCGGCCACCGACAGCAGCTCACCGTCCGGGAAGACGTACGCGTCGATGAACGACCGGCCGCCGACTCGCAGCGGCACCGGGCCGAACTGCAGCCCGGGCGGCGTGCGACGCGAAGGCTGCTCGGTGATTGCATGGTTGAGGAAGAGCCCGCCCGGCACGAGAGCTGTCCGCGCCGCCGCAAAGTAGTCTCGCATCCGCCGTCGCCCGACGTGCTCTGCCATGCCGATGCTTGCGATGCGGTTGAAACGACCCAGGCGTCCCGGCGCATCGCGGTAGTCGAGCAGCTCCACGTGGCAGCGGTCGCCAAGGCCGGCGGATTCGATTCGATCCTGTGCCTCATGGTGCTGGCGCTCCGAGAGCGTGATCCCCACCGCCTCGACGCCGGGAAACCGTTGGGCGGCCCGGATCAACAGCCCGCCGAAGCCGCAGCCGATGTCGAGCAGCCGCATTCCGTCGTCGAGGCCAAGCTTGTCGAGAACGAGATCCAGCTTGGCGAGCTGCGCCTCGTCGAGGGAGGCCTGCGGCGAGGGAAAGTAGGCGCACGAGTACACCATCCGCTCATCCAGCCAGAGCCGGTAGAAGTCGTTCCCCACGTCGTAGTGGTACCGAATCGCCGCCGTGTCCCGAGCGGCGGAATGGCGTTCGCCGCTGAGGCTCGCCGCCTGCCGGTCGCCGTCCGGCGGCGGTTCGTCGCGCAACCCGCGCAGGCGCAGGGCCATCCGCAACCAGTCCGCCGGCGAAATACGGAAGTCGGCGAGCTGATCGGGCAGCGAAGCGAATGCGAAGATGTCGCCCTCCACGTCGAAGTCGCCATGAACGAACGCCTCGCCAATCGCCAGGTCGGTGGGCGGCAGCAGCATTCGTCGCAGGGTGCCTGGCCGGCGGATCACCAGCGTGAAGTCCCTATCGGCCCCGCCGACGCCGTATCCGCGACCGTCCCAGAAGCGGACGGCAAACCGGCGGCCAGGGCCCATGGCTCGGAGGAGGGGAGCGATCGCTCGTGCCGCACTCACCACGCGTGAGTCGTGTGCGCCGCCAGCCGCGCCGGCTTGAGGCAACGGCCCAGCTTTCGAGGGGGATGCGGGCTTGGCACTCAGCGTCGTCGACATGATTGTCTCCCGTACATCCTCATCCTGCGACGGCAGTTCTGAGCTGTCCAGAGTGGTCAGCGGCGGACGTCGGCCCGCAACATGGCGGCAGCCGTGTCTCGATCCGCGTTCGAATCGAATAGGAGCCTGAACTGACTGCCATACCAGCTGGCCAGCAGTGCCGGCTGGCTGCCGGAAATGAATCGCAGCTCGCCAGCACGGAGCGCGGACCACGTGCCGAGCTCGCGCGGCACCGAGACCACGACCCGCTCAGGGAGTCCCGTGATCTCGATGGTTGGCCCCGCCGACGCCGGTCGGACCAGCACGTCGACACCGGCCAGCTCCATCGGTGATCGATCGGGTGGCGTCAGCCGGCCGGTCAACCTGGCGTGGACGTCCCGCCAGCCGAGAGGCGGCGCGCTCTGGGCGCCGCCCCACGCGCCGAAGCGGACCTGGTGGCCGTGAAAGACCGGGTACCCGATCCGGCGCCCGTAGGACAGGGCCGCGGCCAGGGCGACGAACAGGATCGGACCGAGCCACAGCCGATCCACCGGCAGGCTCTGATCGTGGTTGATGATCGCGCCGCGCAGGACCTGCGCGCGGCCGAGCAGCTCGCGGACCCACGGTAAGGCCACGAAGCGACTGATCGCGCCCGGGTCGCGAACCTGCCGGCCGACGACGTGCATCGGCGCCAGCGATGGGGGATACGCGGTCCGGACCAGGACGCTGGCGGTACCGCCCGGCTCAACCGCGAGGTGGTCCCACGGCCCGATCCCGGCGCCGAGCCGGCGGGCCTGGCATCTGTCGACGGCGACGCAGCTGGCGACTCCCTCGCCGGGGAAATCGAGCGTCACCCGCACCGCCGTCCCCGCCTCCAGGCCGGCGAGGTCGGCCAGCACCGAGATGCTTCGCGCGTCCGCCGCCGCCGAGTCTTCCGGGCCAAGCGCCACGAGCAGGCGTCCGCCGAGCACTGACCCGGGCGAAGCGCCGCGTGCCTCCAGCGCCTCGACCGCACCGCGCACCGCATCCGAATCGTCGACCACTCGTGCCACTACCTCGCGACGCCGAAGCGAGGCCGGGTCGAGCGTCGAGCGCACGAGCCCGGTGCGCCGATCGCCGGCTTCGGCGCGAAGCGCGAACCAGCTGAATCGGCGTGGGTCGGGGCCGCGCTCGGGGTCGAAGGGCGGCTCGGCGGGGAACGGCGCCACGAGCGCCAACCCCTGCGTGTCGATCACCAGCCGGCTGCCGACATCGCGCTCGACGAACTCGACCACCGTGGCCGGCGTGGTGGTCGCCTCCGCGCCCGCCTGGACCATCGGCAGGACGGCGAGGAGCAGCAGGATCCAGATCACGCTCGGCACCAGCTCGACGCCCTCGGCCGCCGCGTGGGCCGCCCGCGCGATCTGGAGGCGGCGGCCCAGCAGGAGGAGGCCGACCAGGATCCCCGCGCCCGCTGCGGAGAGGACCGGCGCGTCCACCAGGGCTCCGGTGAAGATCGCGCCGAGGATGGCACCGACGATTGCTGCTCCGATCGCCACGCCGAGCTGAAGGCCGAGCCCGGACCCGGCTGGCCGGACGATACGGAGCACGCCGAAGCCGACGACCGAACCCCAGGCCGCAGCGCCCACGATCACCAACGGCTGGTAGTCGAACGCCGCCTGGAGGGTCACCAGCGCGAGCAGGCCGACGATCGCGGCGGTCGCCAACGCAAGCAGCCACGGGGTTGCAGGTGTCAGCCATCGCCAGGCCGTTGGCGGCCCTACGGCGGCCCAGGCAACCCGCTGCAGCGCCACGGGCAGGACGGCGACGAGAGTCTCGAGGCGCGCAGCCAGGCTGCTCAACCGCACGCTATCTCCCCACTCGGGCCGCTCCAGCGATCGACGTCACCCGCCGGAGGTGAATGACCAGGCGACCCCATCCCAGCTGGCGTGCAGCAGGTCGCCGGCCGCCCCTCGCGCGAAGACGTCGATCCGATTCGGACCCCAGGAGCAGGCGCTCGGATCAGATTCGAGCTCCGCCCCGAGCCGCTCCCAGGCCTGCCAGCCGGCGGGCTCGTACCATCGGTGCCAGAGCCCGCCGTCGCGCCCTCGCGCGAAGACGTCGATCCGATCCGCGCCCCAGCTGCAGGCCGTCGGGCTGCCGACCAGCACGCCGCCGTGCGCATGCCACTCGTGCCAGGCCGCGCCGTCCCAGTAGGTGTCCCACAGCTGGCCGTCGTCGAAGATTGCGAATGCCTGCATCTCGTTCGGTGCCCAGCTGGTCACCGCCGGGGCCGCGGCCAGCTGACCGCCGAGTGACTCCCACCTGCCCATTGCGCCTCCACTGCGTCCCATCGCTGAGCCGCCATCCTAGGCGGTTCGCGGCCTCGGTCACGCCCTATCCTGAGCGGGTGGAGCGCTGGCAGACGATCATCGAGCCGTTCCGGATCAAGAGCGTCGAGCCGATCCGGCTGACGACGGTGGCCGAGCGTGACGGTCACCTGCGCCAGGCGGGCTACAACCTGTTCAACCTGCACGCCGCGGACGTGATCATCGATCTGCTCACCGACTCCGGGACGGGCGCGATGTCGGCCGAGCAGTGGGCCGGCGTCCAGCGTGGGGATGAGAGCTATGCCGGCTCGCCGTCATGGTTCCGGTTCCTGGAGGCGGTCACCGAGCTGTTCCCGTTCAAGCACGTGATCCCCACCCACCAGGGCCGGGCGGCGGAGAAGATCCTTTTCAGCGTCGTGGCGGGGCCCGGCAAGGCGGTCCCGTCCAACACGCATTTCGACACGACCCGCGCCAACGTCGAGTTCACCGGCGCCGAGGCGGTCGACCTGGTGATCGAGGAGGGGAGGCACCCATCGGTCATTCATCCGTTCAAGGGCAACATGGACACCGATGCGCTCGACGCCTTCATCGCGGAGCGCGGCGCGGACAACGTGCCGCTGGTGATGATGACGATCACCAACAACTCGGGCGGTGGGCAGCCGGTCAGCCTGGAGAACCTGCGCGCCGTGCGCTCCGTCTGCGACCGATACGGGCTGCCGCTCTTCCTGGACGCGTGCCGTTTCGCGGAGAACGCGTACTTCATCAAGGAGCGTGAGCCGGGCCAGGCGGACCGATCGATCCCGGACATCGTGCGCGACATGGCCGCCCTGGCCGACGGCATGACGATGTCCGCGAAGAAGGACGCGATCGCCAACATCGGCGGCTGGCTGGCGATGAACGACGACGCATGGGCCGACGCGGCGCGCAACCTGCTCATCCTGACCGAGGGCTTCCCGACCTACGGAGGGCTGGCGGGTCGCGACCTGGAGGCGATCGCCCAGGGGCTGCGGGAGGTGGTGGACGAGGACTACCTGACCTACCGGATCCGATCGACCGCCTACCTGGGAGAGGCGCTGGTGGAGTCCGGCGTGCCGTGCGTGCAGCCGATCGGCGGACACGCCGTGTACATCGACGCCGGCGCCCTGCTGCCGCACGTCGCTCCGCTCGAGTACCCTGGTCAGGCGCTGGCGGTCGCCCTCTATCGCGAGGGAGGGATCCGTTCGTGCGAGATCGGCACCGTCATGTTCGGGCTGCATCCGGACGGCAGCGAGGTGCCGGCCGAGATGGAGCTCGTGCGCCTCGCCATCCCGCGCCGGGTCTACACCCAGTCGCACATCGACTACGTGATCGAGGTGATCCGTTGGGTGGCCGAGCGGGCCTCCGAGCTGCGCGGCTATCGAATCGTCGAGCAGCCCGCCCAGCTGCGGCACTTCACGGCACGGTTCGAGCCGCTCTGAGGTCCGACGCCCCGGCGCGATTCCCGATCTTCTCAGGTGCGAATCAGGACACCATTAGATGCTTGCCGGTGACCGCGGCAGGCCCACTATGCCGATGGTTGAGCGTGATCTGCCTTGGTCCTTGGCTCTTGGACGGGCGTCGATCCTCCTAGTGCCGCCGTCATTCGCGCCTGAGAAGTCAGCGTCGGAGGCGGTGGGTCAACGTACCTCGATCCGGGCGACCCACTTCACCCATTCGAGGCCGCGCCGGTCCGGGACGACGAGCCGGCACGGGGCGCCGTTGCCCTGCGGGAGCGGCCGGCCCGCCACCGAGGTGGCAAGCATGGCGCCACGGGCCTCGTCAACCGGCAGCTCCGCGTACCAGCCGCTCACAGAGCGAACCACGACCCGGGCGGCGCGTTCGTGCAGCCCGGCGGCGTCGAGCACCGCGCCCAGCGGAACGCCGCGCCAGCTGGTGCGCAGCGCCCAGCCCGACGTACAGTCGAGGACGGCCTCGCGCTCGACTTCGCCGAGGGCGGCCAGGTCTGCCAGGGACAGGTCGAGCTGTCGACCGACTCGACCGCGCACCGCCAGACGCCAGGCAAGCGGGTCAATGTCGGCAGCCCCCTCCCCGAAGAAGGTGGTGGGCGGTGGCACGCCACCACTCGGCAGCCAGCGTGAGCCCGTGAAGCGTCGCAGGCCGCCGGAGAGGGTATCGAGGGCGTTGCCCGCGAACCAGCCAGCGAGCCCGGCGACGGCCAGCGCGCCGACGCTCAACGCCGCACGACGCGAGACGAGTCCGTTTGCGCCATTCCGCGAGATGCGCCGCGGGGGTGGGCGCAGGACGCGCCAGCGGCGTGGGAGGAGGTGAGCGGCGAGGATCGGCACCAGGACAAGCGCCGCGAGGACGTGCAGCGTCAGGACCGTCCACGGACCCAGGGTGAGGATCCGGCCTGAAGCGACCCAGATGAAGCCGCCGGCCAGCGCCGCTGTCGTTGCCAGGAGGAGCACAAGGGAAAGGGCGATCGCGCCCCACCGCCGCGCGGCGACGGCTCGTGGCACGCTGCGCCGCACCTTGAGGACGATGGCGAGCCCCAGCGCTCCGCCGAGCAGGCCGTGGGCGACGAAGAGCGGCGCCGTGGGGGGCGATCCCGCCCGCAGGCTCAGCAATCCGGTGAGGAGCTGGGCGCCGATCAGGACGGCCAGCACGCGATCGAGCGTGGCCGTGCTCATCGGTCCATCCTACGCCCGCTCGGCCACTTGAGCGGCCCGCGGAGAATCCGGCCATGGCGGACGACTGCTGAGCGGCGGAAACGGCGCGCGACGCGCCTGGCTCTTCGAACTCGCGCGAGGGGTGACGGATGCGCGTCGACTACCATCACGGCCGATGCTCCCCATCGCCGACGAGAACGAACCCGGACGCGGCCCGGCAATCGTCACGCTGGCGCTGATCGCCGCGAACGTGCTCGTCTTCCTGCTTTTCCAGCAGGCCGGTGCGGAGACCGCGTTCACCTACGGCTGGAGCGCGGTGTCCTTCGAGATCACGACCGGCACGGACCTGCTCCAGCCGCAGCCATGGACGGTCGGGGGCCAGGAGTTCCTCATCCCACAGGCGCCGGGACCGGACCCGATCCAGCTCACCCTGCTCTCCAGCATGTTCATGCACGCCGATTTCCTGCACCTGGGCGGCAACATGCTCTTCCTCTGGATCTTCGGCGATAACGTCGAGCACCGCGCCGGCAGGATCCCGTACCTGCTCGCATACGTCGGGGCAGGGCTCGTCGCCAGCCTGGCGCAGATCTACAGCACCGCAGATTCACCGATCCCCACCCTGGGAGCTTCTGGGGCGATCTCGGGCGTGCTGGGCGCGTACCTGGTTCTCTTCCCGCAGAACCGCGTGACCGTCATCCTGTTCCGCTTCCTGACCCAGGTCCCAGCGCTCGTGGCCATCGGCCTGTGGATCGCCCTCCAGGTGATCTTCAGCCTGGCCGCGGACCCGACCGTGGGAGGCGTGGCCTACCTGGCGCACATCGGCGGCTTCGCGGCCGGGGTGATCGTGGGCTTCATCTTCCGGATCATGCCGCACCGCCCCCGTCCGGCCTGGCCGTGAGGCCCGGCGATCCGGGGCTGTTCGGTCCGGGCAGCGCCTCCTGGCAGGTCGATCGGGAGGCTCTCCTCCTCGCCGGCGGCACGTGCGCCCTGCTCATGCAGCTGGCGCACCCGGCCGTGGCGGCCGCCGTGGCCCAGCATTCCGACTTCGCCGGCGATCCGTTCGGCCGGCTGCGCCGGACGCTGACCGCCAGCTACGCGGTCGTGTTCGGCAGCACCCGGCGCGCCGAGCGCGCCATCCGCCGCATCAACGCCATCCACGGCGTGGTCAGCGGCCGCGTGCCGGAGACGGGCCAGCCGTACCACGCGCTCGATCCCGACCTGCTCCTCTGGGTCCACGCCACGCTGGTCGACACCGCCCTGCGCGTGTACGAGCGCTACGTGGCGCCGATTTCGCCGGCCGCCGGCGAGGCTTACCACGACGAGGCGCGGCGGATCGCGATCCGGCTGGGCGTCCCGGCCGAGGTCGTGCCGCCAACCCTCGTCGACCTGCGCGCCCGAATGGCGGAGATGCTTGACGGCGGGGCGGTCCAGGTGACGCCGACCGCGCGCGTGCTTGCCCCCTCCGTCCTCTATCCCAGCCGCGTCATGCCACGGCTGCTGTGGGATGCCGCGCACCTCATCTCGTTCTCGGTCATGCCCAATCCGATCCGGAGTGGCTACGGCATCCCCTGGTCGGGCGCGCGGGAGCGGGGAATGCGACGCGTGGCCGCTGTCTCCCGGCGCGTCCTGCCGCTCGTGCCCGCCGCGCTGCGCCATGTCCCGCAGGCCCGTACCGCCGAACGGAGGCTGGTCCAGGCCTAGGCTCGCCGTCGTCCCCCGTCGAGCGGGTGGGTATGATGCCGGGGCCCACCTCACCTGCCGCCACCGAGGCGCCGCCGGCGGCGTCGGAGGACCGATTGAGCCGTTTCGCCAAGCTGGCCATCGCCGCGTCGATCGCGACGTTCGTGCTGATCGCCATCGGCGGGCTGGTGCGCGCCACCGACTCCGGGCTGGGCTGCCCCGACTGGCCGCTCTGCTTCGGGAGGTGGGTGCCGCCTCCCGACCTGCATGCCTGGATCGAGCACAGCCACCGGCTCATCGCGGCGGTGGCGGTCGGACCGCTGGTTGGCGCCGTGGCGCTCATCACCATCCTCAGCTCCCGGCGCCACGATCGCATCCTTCTGGCGGCTGCCACCGCCGCCGGCGTGCTGGTCATCGTCCAGGCCCTGCTGGGCGGCCAGGTCGTGATCCAGCAGCTGCGCCGCGAGCTCGTGACGGCGCACCTTGCGATGGCGCTCACGGTGCTGGCCCTGACGATCGTGATTGCCGACCGCGCGGCGGGTGGTGCGCTGCCGCCACGCCGCGTCGCGGTCCCCACCGGCCTGATCGCGGCCACCGCGGCCGTCGTCTTCGTTCAGATGCTGCTTGGCTCGTGGGTGACCGGCCACGGTGCGGGCCTCGCGTTCCCGGACTTCCCGCTGATGGACGGCACGCTGCTGCCGGCGCTGACCGCTCCCGAGCAGGCGATCCAGCTCGCGCACCGCGCGCTGGCAGTGGTGGTGCTGGCCCTGGTGCTCTGGACCTCGGCCGCGGTTCGACGCGCGACGCATGCCCCGCACCCGCGACGCCTTGCCGCCGCGGCCGTGCTCCTGATCGTGGTCCAGCTGGTGCTCGGCGCCGCCAACGTGTGGTCCCGCCTGTCAGCGCTTTTCGTCGTTCCGCACCTGGCAGTCGGCGCGGCACTCTTCGCGATCCTGGTCTGGCTCTACCTCAGCGCCCGCCGCGCGCCAGCCTCCGTTGCCGCCCGGGATGCAACGGTGGCCGAGACGGCGGGGGTGACCGGCGGTCCGGGCGCCACCCTGCGCGCGTACGTCGCGCTCACCAAGCCACGGATCATCGAGCTGCTGCTCGTCACGACGGTGCCGACCATGGTCCTCGCCGAGCGCGGGATCCCGCCCATGGGGCTCATGGCGGCGGTCGTGCTCGGCGGCGCGCTGGCCGCGGGCGGGGCCAACGCGATCAACCAGTTCATCGACCGCGACATCGACGACATCATGCGTCGCACCCGGCACCGGCCCCTTCCCCGGCACGCCGTGGAGCCGCGCCAGGCGCTCACCTTCGGCATCGGGCTCTGCATCGTGGCGTTGGCCTGGCTGACGGTCGCCGTGAACCCGCTCTCCGCGCTGCTCACCGCCTCCGCCATCGCCTTCTACGTCTTCGTCTACACCCTCTGGCTGAAGCGCAGCACGCCGCAGAACATCGTCATCGGTGGAGCGGCCGGCTGCGTCCCGGTGCTGGTGGCGTGGGCGGCCGTGACCGATACGGTCGGCATCCCGGCGCTCGTCCTGTTCGCCATCGTCTTCTACTGGACGCCGCCGCACTTCTGGGCGCTGGCCCTGCGCTTCAAGGGCGACTACGCCGCGGCGGGAGTGCCGATGCTGCCCGTGGTGCGTGGCGAGGCCGAGACGGCGCGCCAGATCGTGATCTACACGCTCCTGCTGGTGGCGGTCAGCCTGCTCCTGCTCCCCGCCGCGGGGATGGGTTGGATCTACCTGGTCGCCGCGCTCGGGCTGGGCGCCGCCTTCGTGTGGTGTGCCCTCCGCGTCCTCCGCGACGCGACCGATGGGCGAGCAGCCATCGGTCTCTTCCGCTATTCGATCAGCTACCTGACCCTGCTCTTCGCCGCCGTGGCGGTTGACAGCATCGTGCGCCTGCCCCTGGCCTAGCCGCGCGACTGGAGCTCGGCGTCCAGGCGGGCGTCGAGCCTGGCCGTGCGGCGATCCTCGTGTCGTACCCAGGCTGCCACCACGCAGCCCATGGCCAGCAGGAAGACGGCGTCGCCCACGACCCACATCAGGATCCCGCCCATGGTCTGATCGGCCAGTGCGTTGGGGCCCCACGGCCGCAGGTTGGTGAGGTAGTGGGAGTAGAGCACCGCCGGGGCGCTCATCAACGCCACCCCCAGGAACGAGTTCTGGGGCATGGCCAGGAAGAGGTAGAAGAGGCGCACCGGGTAGGGCAGGCGCCAACGAGATGGGTCGGCCCCGATGACCGGCCACCAGAAGAGGAGCGCCGCGACGATGAACGTGGCGTGCTGGAAGTAGTGGAGCGGCGGGCTCTCGAGAGCGTCGTTGTAGAGCGGCGGGCTGAGGTGCCAGCCCCAGTTCACAGCTGCGAAGAGCACCCAGGCGAGCAGCGGGAAGGAGACGATCGCCACCGCCCGGCTGTGCAGCATGGTCAGCAGGCGACGACGGACCGATGGTGACGCTGCGCGGAGCGCCAGCGTCACCGGGGCCCCCAGCAGCAGGAGCGGGGCAGCGACCAGCTCGAGCAGCATGTGCTGGACCATGTGGACGCTGAACAGCTGTCCCTCGTAGGCTTCGATCGGCGAGATGAGAGCGAGCAGGATCGCCGTGAGGCCCGCCAGGAAGGCGGCGGTGCGCCACCCAGCGGGTCGATTGGCCGGGTGGGCCGTCGAGACGGCCCTGGCCATCCACAGGTAGGCGATCGCCGCGACCGCAACGCCGGCCAGCGGCAGCGGGTCGAGTCGCCAGGCCAGCAGCACGCCGGGCAGCTCGGGAGCGGGCGCGGCCTGGCCGTGCGCCAGCACGCCGGCCGGTAGGGCCACGAGCGCAGCCGGCGCGGCAAGGAGGGCGCACGCCGGGCGGCGTCGCGGTCGGTTCACCGCCTCATTCTCCCGCGGATCAGGTTCGCCGGCCACGCACCCTCCGCGAACGCGTGGCGATCCCAACGGCCAAGTTGGGGCGTCTTTCGTTGCCTGGATGGCCGCAGCGACCGCGCTGCGTTCCCCGCAGCCAACATGTGGCAACAACTTGGCCTTTGGGAATGCTGGGCGATCCCCGGTAGGGTGTTTGGAACCGGCAGCGGGCGCGAGGCGTCAAGGGCGGCATGAAACCATCCGCCGTCCGACTCGCCCGCATCTCCCAGGCACTGCTCCTCCTGCTCGCCGCCTGCTCCGGCGGGTCCGGCCCGTCCGACGGGCAGATCGCACATCCGACCGGCGATGAGCTCGTCCTCCGCGTCGAGTATCGCGGCGGCATGCTCGCGGGAGGCTTCTTCACCACCCTGCCCAGCTTTACGCTCCTGGGCGACGGCCGCGTCATCCTGCCGGGCGCCCAGATCGACATCTTTCCCGGCCCCGCGCTGCCCTCGGTTCAGGTCCGCCAGCTGACAGAAGCCGGCGTGCAGACGGTCCTCAATGCCGTCGCCGCGAGCGGCCAGTTCGCGCGCAGCGCCGACTGGCGCGGCGCTCAGAACTTCGTGGCCGACGCCCCGGACACCGTCTTCACCCTGAACGCGGATGGGCGTACGGTGACGGTCACGATCTACGGGCTCGGTACGCTGGTGCCGGGGGAGGAGCCGCCCAACTTCCCGACCGCCGAGAAACCGGTTCACCACGCGCTGGGCCAGCTGGTCGAGCGGCTGGGCACCCTGGATACGTGGCTGCCCCTGACCGCCTGGGCGACGCAGCAGACGTGGCAGCCGTATGTGCCCGACGCGCTGCGCCTGCTCGTCCGCAACGCGGACGCCGACCCGCCCGACGAGAGCGGCATCGCCAACCTGGAGCTGCCGTGGCCAACCGCCGTGGATCCCGCGACCTTCGGTGAGGCGACCGAGTTCGGCGATTTCCGGTGCGGTGTCGTGACCGGTGACGACGCGGACGCCTGGTTCGAGTCGCTGTCGGACGCGAATCAGCTGACCCGCTTCGTCGCGGGCGACCACCGGTACCAGGTGACCGTCCGACCGCTGCTCCCCGACGAGCCGCCGGAGTGCCCCAGCGAGGCGTAGCCCGCGTGGCACTCCGCGGCGTCGACGCGCCGCCATCGATCGGTACAATAGGCCCGCGCCGCCGTCAGCCCCGCTGGACGGGCGCGCCCAGCAACCAGACCGACGCGGGCCGCGGCCTCGCGTCACCCGTCGATGAGGAGCCTCGAGACGAGCTGATGCGACCAAGTGCGGCCCCTTCCCGCCCGCGGACGGCACTCCTCGCCGTCGCCGCGTTCCTGCTGGTCACGTTGGTGGCGGGCTGCGGGATGCTGCCGCCCGACCCGAAGACGGAGGCCGCGAAGACGGTCTGGGATCTCTACCTGATCGTCTTCATCATGGGCGCCACCGTCTTCGTCGGCGTCGAGGCCTTCATCGTCTTCGCCGTCCTCCGCTATCGACGGCGCGACGACCACCTGCCGGACCAGCTGCACGGCAACAACATGATCGAGATGATCTGGACCGCCATCCCCACCGTCATCGTGCTGGTCCTGTTCGTGCTCGCATCGATCGCGCTCGGCGCGGTGGAGGCCCGGACGGACCATCCAGCCGTCACCATCGAGGTGGATGGGTTCCAATGGCAGTGGGAGTTCCGCTACCTCGATGGCGATACCGACCCGAGCAATGACGTCGTCGTGAAGGGCAGCCCAGCCGACCCGCCGGTCATGACGCTGCCGATCGACGAGCCGGTGCGCCTGATCCTGCGCTCGCGCGACGTCATCCACTCCTTCTACGTGCCGCACTTCCTGATCAAGCGCGACCTGATCCCCGTCCCCGAGGACGAGAGCCTGAACGAGCTGGAACTGTCGGTCACCGAGGTGGGCACCTACGGCGGCCAGTGTGCGGAGTTCTGCGGCGACCTCCACGCCCGCATGACCTTCAGCGTGCAAGCCATGACCCGGGCCGACTACGACGCGTGGCTGGCGGCCGCTCCGCATGGCCCGCCCTCGCCCCCGCCCTCGGCGTCGCTCGCCCCGGACGCGACGGTGGACGACCTCACCGCCGATCGGATCGCGTTCGACACCCGCGAGCTCACCGCGCCGGCCGGCGAGGCGTTCGCCATTCGCTTCACCAACGAGGAGGACGTCGTGCACAACGTCGCCATCTTCCGGGGCGAGGAGCGCATCTTCACCGGTGATCCGATCACCGGACCTGGCGCCACGATCGACTACGTCATACCTCCGCTCCCACCGGGGGAGTACACCTTCCAATGTGACTACCATCCCGTGCCGGACATGACCGGCACGCTGACGGTCGAGTAGCCGCAGGAGCTGAGCGAGCCATGGCAACCACCACGCTGGAGCCTCGAGCGGAGACCTACAGCCGCTCGTGGGTGATCGACTGGCTGACCACCGTCGACCACAAGAAGATCGGGGTCCTGTACATCGTCAACAGCTTCCTCTTCTTCTTCGCCGCCGGCATCCTGGCGCTGGTCATCCGCAGCGAGCTGGCGGTGCCCGGCCTCCAGTTCCTGGACGAGCCGACCTACAACCAGGCCTTCACGATGCACGGCACGATCATGATCTTCCTGTTCATCGTGCCGGTCCTGTCCGGCTTCGCGAACTACGTGGTGCCACTCCAGCTGGGCGCGCCGGACATGGCCTTCCCGCGAATCAACGCCCTCAGCTTCTGGCTGTTGCCGCTGGGCGGGCTACTGATCTTCTCCGGATACCTGTTCGGCGGTGCCGCCGCCGAGGGCTGGACCGGGTACGCCCCGCTCTCGAACGGCGTCTACGCGGGCGGCGTCGGCACCGACCTGTGGCTGATCGGCCTGACCCTGGTCGGAACGGCCTCGATCCTGGGCGCCGTCAACATCATCGCCACCGTCTTCAAGATGCGTGCGCCCGGCATGACGCTGATGAGGATGCCGATCTTCTGCTGGACCGTCCTCGTCACCGCGGTCCTGATCCTGCTCGCCACGCCGGTGCTGGCCGCCGGGCTGATCGCGCTCTTCATCGACCGCAACTACGGTGGCAGCTTCTTCGACGCCACCGCGGGCGGGCATCCGATCCTGTGGCAGCACATCTTCTGGTTCTTCGGCCACCCCGAGGTCTACATCGTCATCCTCCCCGCGATGGGCGTGGTGAGCGAGATCCTGCCGGTGTTCAGCCGCAGGCCGCTGTTCGGCTATCGGGCGTTCGTCTTCGCAACGATCGCGATCGGTCTGCTCAGCTTCAGCGTGTGGGCGCACCACATGTTCACCACCGGGGTCGTGTTCCTGCCCTTCTTCGCCTTCATGACCGCCCTGATCGCGGTGCCGACCGGGGTGAAGATGTTCAACTGGATGGCGACGCTGTGGCGGGGCTCGATCTCGCTGACGACCCCGATGCTCTTCGCGCTCGGATTCGTCACGATGTTCCTGTTCGGCGGCATCACCGGCGTGATGCTCAGCGCCCCGGCAGTCGACTTCCACCTGCAGGACACCTACTTCGTGGTGGGCCACCTGCACTACGTCTTCTTCGGCGGGTCGGTCTTCGGCGTGTTCGCGGCGACCTACTTCTGGTTCCCGAAGATGACCGGCCGGCGCCTGAACGAGCGGCTCGGGAAGGTCCACTTCTGGATCCACTTCATCGGCTTCAACCTGGCGATGTTCCCGATGCATCCGCTGGGGATCAGCGGCATGCCGCGCCGCATCGCCGACTACTCGCCCGATGCCGGTTGGACGCTCTGGAACCTGGTCTCCACGGCGGGCGCCTTCATGATCGCGATCAGCATCCTTCCGTTCCTGATCAACGTGATCGCCACCTTCATCAATGGCGAGCGGGTGGGCGACGACCCGTGGGAGGCGAACACCCTCGAGTGGGCGACCAGCTCGCCGCCGCCGCCCTACAACTTCGACAAGCTGCCGCCGATCCGCAGCGAGCGCCCAGTCTTCGACCTGCGCCATAAGCACGACCTCGAGCATCTCAGCCCCGAGGAGCGGCCATGAGCGTCGAAGCGCCGACCAGCATGAGCGCCGACATCACCACCCGAATCGAGGTCGCCCATCGCGAGTCCGGGATGCCGACACCGCTCGTCGGCATGCTGCTCTTCATCGCCAGCGAGGTGATGTTCTTCGGGGGGCTGTTCGCGGCCTACTTCAACGCGCGCGCCGGGTTCGTGGGGGAGTGGGGACCGCCCTCACCAGCTCCCGAGCTGGAGATCCTGCCGATCGCCCTGCCACTAACCGTCATCCTGCTCACCTCGAGCCTGACCATGCAGCTCGGCGTGTGGGCGATCCGTCGCGGGGACCAGGGCGCGATGCGATTCTGGACGGCCATCACGCTGCTGCTGGGCATCAGCTTCGTGGCAGGTCAGCTGTACGACTACTCGACCCTGGGTTTCGGCATCAGCGACGGCGTCTTCGGCACGGTCTTCTACACGCTCACCGGATTCCATGGCGCGCACGTCTTCGGTGGCACGGTGGGCCTGACCATCCTGCTGGCGCGCGCGACACAGGGCCAGTTCAGCGCCCGGAACCACGTGGCGGTTGAGGCGATCAGCATCTACTGGCACTTCGTGGACGTGGTCTGGATCGCGCTCTTCACCACGCTCTACTTCCTGCGTTAGGAGCGACCGATGCCGCCCGATGACACGACCGTCGGCTTCCTGCTCCTCGGCTCGGGCATCGTGCTGGTGCTGGCCGTTGTCTTCGCCGTCACCCTCCGCACCGGCCGTGGGCAGACCGCCCGGGTGAAGCCGCCGCGCGGCGTCCACCTGCCGTCTCCGAGCCCCCTGCCGCTGGTCGTCTCGGTGGCGGCCGCTCTGCTGGGAGCCGGGCTCGCCTTCCGGGCCGACGATCAGCCGATCGCGAACCCGTACCTCGCCATCCCCGGGGTGCTGGTCCTGGTCTATGCGATCTGGGCCTGGGTCCGCGCCGCGGGCCGCGAGTGGCGGGACGTGGAGCACGGCCCGCACGACGACGCGCCAGGGCATTGATCGATCCGTGACGGTGGCCGCCGGCACGCCCGCCCGCCCCGCCGCCACGCAGCCGGCCGCCCGCCGGCAGCCGTCGCGCGCCCGCCTCGTCCTCGCCGCCCTGCTGCCCATCGCCCTCCTCGCCGCCTGGGCGGCGCTGCTGGCGACGCGCGCCCTGCCCGCGGCCGGGCCGCAGGTCGGCGACCCCGCCCCGGACTTCGCGCTTGCCGACCTCGACGGACAGCCCCTGCGCCTCGCCGACCTCGGCGGCCGGCCAGTGATCGTCAACTTCTGGGCGAGCTGGTGCGGCCCGTGCGTCGAGGAGTTCCCGGTCCTCGCCCGTGCGCTCCGCGAGCACCGTGAGGACGGGCTGGTGGTGGTGGGCATCGTGGTCCGCGACAACTCCGAGGCGGCTCGCGGCTTCATGACGAGGATGGACGCCCGCTGGCCGGCGGCCATGGATCCGGGCGAGGAGGTCGCGCGCCGATTCGGCATCTATGCGCCTCCCGAGACGTTCTTCATCGATGCAGAAGGGACGATCACCGGCCGTCAGATCGGCCAGCTGACCGCCGCCGACCTGAACCGCCAGCTGGCGCTGGTCCTGGGCAAGGAGTGAGGCAGATGACACAGAACGTTCCGGCCCCGCGCAACGAGGCCCCGCTGGTGGTCGACACCGTGCACGAGCTGCACGACGACCAACGTGACCCCCAGGAGCAGGAGGTCCAGCAGAACCTGGCGGTCGCGCTCCTGCCGCTGGCGCTGATCGCGTTTCTGGTCCTCTCGTTCGCCGCGGCCGCCTGGACCTTCCTCGCCGCCCAGCCAGGCCCCTGACGTCGCGAAAAGGCTCTGGCGCTCCGCAACCCGCGGCGCTAGAGTCCTGCCAGCATCCGCCCGCCCACCGATTGGCGAATGTCCACGAGGGAGAACGAGGAGGACCGATGTCGACCACCGCGCGCCCGTTCCCGTCTGAGGCGCGACCTCGCCTGGCCTGGCTGGCGCTGGTCGCGGTACTGGGTGTCGTGCTTGCCGCCTGCGGCGGCGGCGGCGGTGGTGGTGGTGGTGGAGACGGCGGGCGCAAGCTGGTCGTCGCCGTGGTCAATGAGACGACCGATGACCTGACGGTCTCGCTCGACGTCGGCGGGGAGGCTGGACAGGTACAGACGTTGGCGACCTGCAAGGCCGAGATCTACACCTTCACCCTCCCTGACGGCGAGTGGGTGCTGGCGCTGAACGGCCAGACGGTGATCGACTCGTTTGAGCTCGAGACCAACATCGTCGACCGGAACCTGATCGCGGAAGTGCAGGCCAACGACGATGGCACCGTGACTCTGACGCGAGTCTCCCCCGGATCCCAGGTGAGCAAGCCCGCACAGGCGGGCATCTGCACCTGACCGACGACCGATGGCGACGCGCCGGCCGCGGCCGGCGCGCATCGGGCTAGGAGGATGCCGGGTAGCGGCGCTCCACGTAGTCGTCCAGGATCTCCAGGAAGCGCGGCACGATGTCGTCGCCGCGCAGCGTGGTGCGGAGCTCGCCGTCCACGAAGACCGGGGCGACCGGCTCCTCGAAGGTGCCGGGCAGGCTGATCCCGATGTCGGCGTGCTTCGACTCGCCCGGGCCGTTCACGACGCAGCCCATGACCGCCACCCGCAGCTCCTCGACTCCCGGATGCGCCTGCCGCCAGCTCGGCATCTGCTCGCGCAGGTAGTCGCCGATATCGCGGGCCATCTCCTGGAAGAAGGTCGAGGTGGTGCGGCCGCACCCCGGGCAGGCGCTCACCTGCGGTGTGAAGCTGCGCAGCCCGAGCGATTGCAGCACCTGCTGCGCGACCTCGACCTCCTCGGTCCGATCGCCGCCGGGTGAAGGCGTCAGGCTGACGCGGATCGTGTCGCCGATCCCGCGCTGCAACAGGATCGCCAGGCCCGCCGTCGAGGCGATGATCCCCTTGTTCCCCATCCCGGCCTCGGTCAGTCCCAGGTGCAGCGGGTAGTCGCAGCGGTCCGCCAGTCGCGAATAGACCTCGACCAGGTCCGCAACCCCACTCACCTTGGCGGAGATGATGATCCGGTCGTGGGCGAGGCCGGTCTCCTCGGCCAGGGCCGCGGAACGCAGCGCCGACTCAAGCATCGCCTCGATCATCACCTCGCGCGAGTCGCGCGGCTCCGCCAGCGCGGCGTTGGCATCCATCATCTCGGTCAGCAGCTGCTGGTCGAGGCTTCCCCAGTTGACGCCGATGCGCACCGGCTTGCCGTTCGCGATCGCCACCTCGACGATCTGGATGAAGTGCTCGTCGTGCCGCTTGGCCCCCACGTTGCCGGGGTTGATCCGATACTTCGCCAGCGCCGCCGCGCAATCCGGATACCTGGTCAGCAGCAGGTGGCCGTTGTAGTGGAAGTCACCGATGATCGGCACCCCGACCCCGAGCCGGTCGAGCTTCTCGCGGATCACGGGCACCGCCTTCGCCGCTTCGTCGTTGTTGACGGTCACCCGCACCAGCTCCGAGCCAGCGTGCGCCAGCTGGGCGACCTGGATGGCGGTGGCGTCGGCGTCGGCGGTGTCGGTGTTGGTCATCGACTGCACGACCACCGGATGGCCGGAGCCGATCAGCACGCCGCCGACGTCCACGGTGCTGGTGAGACGACGCTCGATCACGCTTCGAATCGTACCGGCTTCGGGGGTGCACCGCTGGAGGCGGATCCGGCACGCGACGTGCAGAAGGCCGGGCTCATGAGCCTCATCGCGGAGCGGCCGGAGGCGGCCGCGCAACCGCTGGTCGGGGTCGTGGAGGACGATCCGTCGGTGGCCGCCCTGGCCGCCGAGCTGTGCCGAGGAATGGGTGCCAATGCCGTCCTCTTCGCGTCACCCACGCCGTTCCTCCGCGCCATCAGCGACGGCGCGCCGCGGGCCGTCGTCCTCGACTGGCGGCTGGAGCGCGAGGTGAGCTCAGCCGCCTTCCTGGCGATCCGGCACCGCTACCCGCAGCTCCCGGTGGTCTGCTGGACCGCGAGCCCGCGCAAGAGCCTGCCGGTCATGATCCACCACGATCCGTTGACCCGGATCGTGGACAAGGCATTGGGGCTGGCCGCGTTCGAGCACGCCCTGTCGTGGGCGCTGGGCGCCGGAGGGCTCACCAACAGGCCCGGCTGAGCCGGCCCGCATCGGTCCTTTCGACGACTTCGCTATGCTGAATGCATGACCGCGACCGTTCCGCCCAGCACCGATTCCACTACTTCTGAACCCACCGACACCCGCCACCGCAAGGTCGCGATCATCGGTTCCGGCCCCGCCGGACTCACCGCCGCCATCTATGCGGCACGCGCCAACCTGGAGCCGATCGTCTTCGCCGGCAACGCCCCGCTGGGGCAGCTGATGATCACCTCCGACGTGGAGAACTACCCTGGCTTCCCCGCCGGCATCCAGGGCCCTGAGCTGATGCAGCTCTTCCGCGACCAGGCCGAGCGCTTCGGGTCCACCCTGATCGACCGCGACGTGACCAAGGTCGATTTCAGCGAGCGCCCGTTCCGTCTGTGGATCGGGGCCGATGAATACCAGGCCGATTCGGTGATCGTCGCCACCGGCGCCTCCGCGCTGTGGCTGGGGATCCCGTCCGAGGAGGCGTTCCGCGGCCGAGGGGTGAGCGCTTGCGCGACCTGCGACGGCTTCTTCTTCCGCGATCGCGAGGTGGCGGTCGTCGGCGGGGGAGACACCGCACTCGAAGAGGCGCTCTTCCTGACCCGCTTCGCCTCCAAGGTCACGATCCTCGTCCGTCGCGGCCAGTTTCGCGGCAGCAAGATCATGCAGGACCGGGCCTTCGCCCACCCCAAGATCGACGTGCGCTGGAACAGCGAGGTGACCGACGTCTTCGGGGAGATGACAGTCAGCAAGCTCGGCCTGCGCGACACGCAGACCGGCGAGACCTCGGACCTCGACGTGCAGGGCCTGTTCGTGGCGATCGGCTACAAGCCGAACACCGAGCTGTTCCGCGGCCAGCTCGACCTCGACCCGCGCGGCTACTGCAAGACCGCGGAGGACGGCGACACGAACACCAACATCGAGGGCGTCTTCGTGGCGGGCGACGTCCACGATCACCGCTACCGCCAGGCCGTCACCGCGGCGGGTGACGGTTGCAAGGCGGCGATCGACGCGGAGCGCTGGCTCGAGTCGATTGGCGAGGTCGAGCGCACCACCGCCACCAACTGGTAGTTCGAGCGCTTGCGTCGGAACAGCACGTGATCGTATCGGCCAAGTTGGGACCCCAGAATGGCCGATAGTAGCTGCCAGGAACGCACACCGTTCCGGGTGGCCACTGAACGGCCTCAACCTGGCCGATAGGAACGTCCGATGATCGCCGGCGCCCAGCGGCGCCGCGGTACGCGCGCTAGTCGGTTAAAAGCTGGGCGGCCAGCTCCGGGGTGACGCCCTCGCGGCCCGCCGCCGCTAGGTGCTCGAGGGTCGTGCGCCAGCGCGAGTCGGCGGCAAAGGCGATTGCCAGCTCCCGCCGGCCGGCCGCCACGTCGCCGCCGGTCGCCAGCTCCAGGCCGCGCCAGAAGACGAGCTCGTAGGCATCGGGTGCCAGTTGTCGCGCCTCCGCGTACCGATCCTCGACCTTGCGGCCGGCCTTGGCAGCCTCGCCCTCATCGTCCAGCAGCTCGTAGGCGAGCTGGAGGGTGACGATCCGCCGCAGCTCGGGCACCGGGTCCGGGTGATCCTCGATGCGCAGATCCATCAGCCGGCCGCGCCAGGCAGCCGCGTGCGCGACCGAGTCCACGATCATGATCGCCGCCGACTGGCGGCCGCGCACGTCGCCGCCCTCGGCCTCGGCGGCCTCCATCGCACGCAGCAGGCGCTCCACGAACGGCTCGCCGGCGGAGAGCGCCGCCTCGTAGGCGGTGGCCATGGCGGGCCAGCACGTCTCGCGCTCGAGCAGGTTGCCCTGGACCGTGAATCCGTCGCGAACCAGGTGGCCGCAGGCCGGAATGCACTCCGCGCCGGTATGGGCGGCGACACGGCCCTCGGCATCGACCACGCCCAGCTGGCGGACCTCCGGCCGGTCGTCCGACGCGACCAGGGAGGCCACCACCGCATCCGCCGAGCGGCCGGCGCGCAGCAGCTCCAACCCGATCGGGCCGAACGAGATGTTGACGCTGGCCTGGGTGGCGACGGCGCCCACGCCGGCCTCGAGCCAGGGGACGACGGGGCCCACCCCCAGGTAATGGGACTGCACGGCCACGCCGAAACGGCCGGTCGCCGGGTCCCGGGCGACGATGCTGTAGGTCACGCGAGCAGCCTAGCGAATTGACCCAAGGGTGATGGGGCTTTGATCGAGTGCTGATGACAGGAGGCGTAGACTGAACCTCCCAGCAGGCGCGTCTCAGGAGGTGCACGTGAACGCTTTCATCATTGAGCTCGAGAACCGTCCCGGCAGCCTGGCCAGCGTGGCCGAAGCGATCGCCCAGAAGGGCATCAACATCAACGGGGTCAGCGGCGCGACCGTAGGCAACCAGGGATCGGTCACGATCCTGACCAACGACGAGTCCGGCACCCGCTCAGCGTTGGAGGCAGGCGGCTTCGCCTATCGCGAGATCGGCCTCGTCGCGGCCGCGATCGAGGACAAGCCCGGCACGCTGGCAGCCCTCGCCCGGCGCCTGGCCGACGCCGGCGTCAACATCGAGACCCTGATTCCGACCGGCATGGACGGCGGCAAGGTCTCCGTCGCCATCGGCGTGAGCGACACCGAGGCGGCGAAGCGCGCGCTCGGAGAGCTGGCGGCCGTCCGGATCTGAACCAGGCACGAGGGGTCGTGCCGCAGCCCGCGGCGCGACCCCATCGGTCTATGCCTAGCGAGGGCCCAACGCCTGGCGGGCCACGTCCGGAACGTCGGTGACGAAGCCCCAGACGCCGTAGGCGGCGAGGTGCTGCATGCGCTGCGGGTCGTTCACGACATAGCAGCCGACTCGGCGCCCGTAGGCCAGCGCCTGGGCCAGCATCGGTGCCGGATCCATGCCAAAGTCGCCATCCCACGGCAGGACCGCGACGTGGCCGCGCTCGACCGCCCAGCGCATGGCGGGCTCGAACGGCTGCGACGGAACCAGCAGGTAGCCGGTCGGCAGCTCGGGGTCGAGCTCGTGGGCCCGGTCTATGGCGACCTCGTCGAAGCTGATCACGCTGACGAGTCCTGCGGCGCGAACGGCGGAGTCGCGCAGCGTCTCGACCGAATCATCCACCGCGCCCCGAGCCTTCAGCTCCACCACCAGGCCGATCCCCTCCGGCAGCCACTCCACGACCTCGCCGAGGGTCGGTACCTGCAGACCGCGACCGGCGAACGGGAAGGAACCGTCCGGCGCCGCGAAGCGAGCGCCGGCGTCGGCCTTGCGGATCTCGTCCATCTTCAGCTCCGAGATTGCGCCGGTCGCATCGGTCGTGCGGTCGAGCGTGTCGTCGTGGATCACGGCCAGCTTCCCGTCCTGGGTCCGGTGCACGTCCAGCTCGATCGCATCGGCTCCCATCTCGACCGCCAGCCGGAAGGCGTCCATCGTGTTCTCTGGCGCATGGGCCGATGCTCCCCGGTGCGCGACCACGACCGTCATCGCGGCACCTCGCCGGGCGGGACGATGGCCGGCTCGAAGGGTACGGCCAGCGGGGACTCCGCCTCAGGCTCCCGCCCCTCCGGAACCTTCCGCACGATCAGGAATCCGACCACCATCAGCACCAGCAGGCTCAGGATCGCAATTCGGTAGGCATCGCGCCCGAGCGATGGTTGCAGAAGGCCGATGATGGCGCCGTACAGCAGCGGCCCGACCACGGCGCTCGCCTTCCCGGCGAGGCCGTAGAGGCCGAACATCTCGCCCACCTGCGGCGGTGGCGCCAGGCGCAGCAACAGGAGCCGGTCGGTCACCGCCACGCCCCCCAGCCCGGAGCCCAGGATGGCGCCTGCCGCCAGGAACGGCAGCCGCTCGAGCGTCAGCCCCACGATCAGGAGCCCCACCGCCCAGGAGCCGAGCACCCACATCAGGGTCCGCTTGGGACCGATCCGATCGGCCAGCATGCCCCAGCCGAAGGAGGCAACCACCGCCGCGACGGTGAGGCCGATGAGCACGAAGCGCGCCTCGGTCTGGCTGAAGCCGATGGCGTTGATGGCGAACAGGCTCATGACCGCGATCGCGGTGTTGATCGGGTCGGTGTAGAAGAAGCGACCGACGATGAACCGCATCAGGCCCGGGAAGCGCCGGGCGTTGCGGATCGTGTCGGCCACCTGCGACCAGGAGCTCAGCGCCTCGACGGCGCTGAAGCGCTGCCCTCCGGCGGTGCGCTCGTGGACGATCGCGAAAATCGGGATGGCGAAGATCGCGAATAGCGAGCCGATGAGCAGGAAGCTGGCCGCCGTCGTCTCGCCATCGGCGGTGACGGTCAGGCCGAAGAGCAGCCCGGAGACGATCGTTCCGACATAGCCGAGCGCCACGCCGACGCCGGAAAGCCGGCCCAGCATGCCGGGGCGAGCGACGTCCGGGAGCAGGGCGTCGTAGTAGATGAGGGCCGCCTGGAACGCGAAGTTGGCGATCGCGAAGAAGAATAGCCCCAGGCCGATGTCGACGAAGCCGATGAACAGGGTCGACACCACGCACAGCGCGGTGAAGACGAACAGGTAGCGCTTGCGCCCACCGGTGCGGTCCGACATGGCGCCGAGCACCGGTGAGACCGCCGCGTTGACCGCCACCGAAATGCTGAGCGCCAGGGTGAAGAGGAACGTGCCGCTCGCCTCGCCCAGGAAGCGGGTGGCCCAGGGTCCCATCGCGAAGCTGACGATCGCGAAGCTGAAGATCGTGTTGGCGAAGTCGTAGAGGGCCCACGAGAGCCCCTCCACCGGGCTGCCGGAGCGGGTCAGCCGTCCCAGGCCGCGCCACCAGCCGGCCGGCGCCAGTACGGTCATGCTCGGGTGCCCGCGCGGCCGCTCACGCGCGGATGATAGCGAGGCGGTCTCGACCGGTCACCGAACTGCTGCCGTTCAGGACGAGCCGCGGCACGCAGCCATAGCGGCATCGTCAGTACGCATCGTCAGCACGTGAGGGCTGCATGCAGCCGTCAGCACGCTGAGTGCTGCATGCCGCTTGGAACGGCGTTGCTGGTGTCTCCCTATGCACCACCAGTACTGCCGGAGCGCGGTTCCCTCCGAAAGGGGACAGGTATAGCACCCGGAGTGCTGCGCCCTCGGCGCGGCCGCCCGCGACGCAGGTCTTGCGGTCAGGCCAGCAGCTGCTGTCCCAGCACCGTCGTGATGGCGCGCGCGACACCCTCGGGATCGAAGTTCGGCCCTCGCTCCGCCTGGTGCGCGATGGCGCCGTGCAACAGCAGGGCGGCCGCCAGGGCGAGCGACTCGACGTCGGTATCGGGCGGAGCCTCGCCGCGCGCGATGGCCTCGCGGATGAACATCGCCGAGAAGCCGCGGTGCTGCTCGAAGACGCGCACCAGCAGGTCGCGCAGGCGAGGGTTGCGGTCCGCCTCGGCCCAGGCGTGGACCATGATCGCGCCCCAGCCCTCGTTGGTCAGCGAGCTGACGAACTGGTCCACGGCGGCGCGCAGGCGGGCGCGCGGATCTTGGATCTGGGCCAACAGCGCGGCCAGCTCGTTGAGCTGCGCCTCCGAGCTCTGCTGGCAGACGGACAGGAACAGCTCCTCCTTGCTGGAGAAGTAGCGGTAGATGAGGCCCACGCTGACGCCGGACTGGCGCGCGATGGCCGGCACGCTGGTGGCGCGGTAGCCTGATGCCGCGAAGGCATGCTGCGCGCCGGCCATGATCCGCTCGCGCATCTCGGCTGCGTGCGCGGTCGCCGGCTCGCGGGCGACCGCGGCGTCGGTGCTGACGGTGAACATCGGTTCATTCTGGGCTTGACACCGGGATTACGCAAGCGCTAGATTGGCGACTACCAGAACTGAACGATCATTCACATCGGATGGAGGTCTCTCGCGTGTTCGCCGCCCTTGGCAGGTTCGACTATCGGTTCCGACGCTGGCTGGTGCCGGCCGCGCTGGCGATCGTGATCGCGATCAACGTGGCCGCCGTCAGCTGGGGCGGCGAGCTGTCGCAGGGCGGCTGGGAGATCCCCGGCTCGCAGACCGAACGAGCCGAGGCGCTGCTCAAGGAGCGCTTCGGCGCCAGCCAAGAGCAGATGCTCGTCATCTACCGCGACGAGGCCGCTGACGCCGCGTCGGCCACTTTCCAGGACAAGGTCGCCGGCAGCCTGGAGCGGGTGGCCGCGGACGAGACGGTCGACTCGGTGGTCACCTACGGATCGGTTCCGGATCCGAGCCTGATCAGCGACGACGGGCACGCCACCTTCGCGGTCATCAACCTGACGCAGGATCGCGCGGACGCGACCGCCGACGCGGAGCGGCTGGCCGCGCTGGTCGACCCGCCCGCCGGGATCGAGACCACCATCACCGGCGTGCCGCTCCTGCAGCAGCAGTTCAACGCGGCGATCGAGCGGGATCTGCTGCAGGCCGAGCTGATCAGCCTGCCGGTCGCGCTCGTCATCCTGCTCGTCGTCTTCGGCACGGTGGTTGGTGCGGGCCTGCCGCTGCTCATCGCCGGCATGGCGCTCGGCACCGCCTTCGCGGCGATCTCGATCACGGCGGGCCAGATCGAGATGTCGATCTTCGTGACCAACATCGCGACCATGATCGGCCTGGCGCTGGCGATCGACTACTCGCTCTTCATGGTCAGCCGCTTCCGCGAGGAGCTTCGCGCCGGCCACGACGTCGAGCGCGCGATCGAGCGGATGATGGCCACCGTCGGCAAGGCCGTCGCCGTCTCCGGGATCGCGGTGGCCATCGGACTGACCGCGCTCATCGTCTTCGCCGCTCCAGCCCTGCGCAGCATGGGCATCGGTGGTGTGCTGGTGGTGGTCTCGACCCTCCTCTTCGGGCTGACCGCGCTGCCGGCACTGCTGGCCATGCTCGGCCCGCGCGTCAACCGGCTGCGCGTCCCGCTGCCGGCATTCATCCGACCGGCCAGCGGCAACGAACCGGCCGAGCAGCGCCACGGCGTCTGGTCGCGAATCGCCCGCTTCGTGATGCGACGTCCGCTGCAGGTGGCCGCGCCTGCACTGGCAATCCTGCTGCTGGCCGGGCTGCCCTTCCTCCATCTCGAGCTGTCGACCGGCGGCAACCTCGACGACCTGCCGCCAAGCTCGGCGCGGACCGGGTTCGAGGTGCTGCGCGACGAGTTCCCGGGCGGCGACTCCAATCCGGTGATCGTGGCGCTCCAGTTCCCGGACAGCGAGCTGGACGTTGACCGTCAAGCCGCCCTGGGGGCCTACGCCGATCGCCTCGCAGGCGTGGACGGCGCGACCCAGGTCGACAGCCTGCTCACGCCTCCGCCGGGAATGACGGCAGAGCAATACCTGCCGCTGCTCACGGTCCCGGCCGACGAGCGGCCGGCCGAGCTCAACGACTACATCGGCGGCTGGATCAGCGACGACACGACGCGTCTCCAGGTGGCCAGCCGGATCGACGCGGACACCGATGCCGGCCGCGCTTTCGTCCAGGAGGTGCGCGGGATCGAGGCTCCGACGGGTGCCCAGGTGCTGACCGCGGGCCTCGCCTCGCAGTCCTCCGACTTCCTGGCTGCGTTCGACGCTGCGATCCCGGTCGCGGTTGCGATCGTCATCGGCGTCACCTTCATCGTCCTGTTCCTGACCTTCGGATCGGTCCTGCTGCCGGTCAAGGCGGTCCTCATGTCCCTCCTCTCCATCAGCGCCTCGTTCGGGGCGCTGGTCTGGATCTTCCAGGACGGCAACCTGTCGAGCCTGCTCGGCTTCGAGGCGGGTGGCACAGTGATCGCCAGCACGCCGGTCATCATGTTCGCGATCCTGTTCGGCCTCTCGATGGACTACGAGGTCCTGCTGCTGTCACGGATCCGGGAGCGGTACGTCGCCACCGGCGACAACAATCGGTCCGTGGCCGAGGGGATCGGCGTCACGGGCGGGATCATCACCGGGGCGGCGCTGATCATGGTGGGCGTCTTCGGCGCGTTCGCCCTTGGCGACGTGGTCATGATCAAGGCCCTGGGCTTCGCCATGGCGCTGGCCGTCCTGGTGGACGCCACCATCGTGCGCGGCATCCTGGTGCCGGCCTTCATGCGAGTCATGGGCGCGCTCAACTGGTGGGCGCCGCGCGGCCTGCAACGGGCTGTCGCCCGGCTCGGACTCTACGAAGGACCGATGCAGACCGATGCCTCCGGCGCAGCCCGCGCCGCAACCGACGGGGTCGCCGAAGGCGCCACCGCCCGCTAGCCTGCTCGCCGGCGCGCTAGGCTAGCGCCGATGGGCACTCCGCGCGATCGGCTCGATCGCCTCACTCGCCGCTGGCGGGAGCGCCACGATGCCCGCCTGGGGGCAGGCGACCGGCCGAGGGCCAGCGGGGGTCGCGAGGCGCTCGCCCGGCGTCACTTTCCGTACCGCGAGCAGACCCCGCTGGAGTACGCGGACGCACATGGCGCGGACATGATCGGCTTCACCTACGACGAGGAGTCATACGCCGATCCTGATCTCGACGCGTGGGTGGTGGAGGTCGGCCGCATCCTGCGCGAGCGTCGCGCCGAGCCCAAGCCCGAGCCCGAGCCTAAGCCCAAGACCGAGGCAAAGCCCAAGACCCAGGCAAAGCCCAAGACCCAGGCCGATGGCTGAGGCGCCGGACTGGGCCCGGGCGCTGGTCGCCGACGTGTGCGCCGCCGCCTCGCGCCAGGAGCCGCATCTCGGCTGGCGCCGACGCCGGCACCCCACCTCGTCGGGGGTCACGCGGCGCGCGAGCGATGCGATCTCGCTGGTGGCCGGCAGCGACGCGCTCGATCAGCGGCTGACCCTCCTCCACGAGCTGGCGCACTGGCTCGCCCCGACACCCCGCCGTCGCCGGCGGCGGATCGCGCATCACGACGCCGCGTTCTACGCCCTCGCCTTCGATCTCTACCGGCGCCACGGCATCCCGGACCACGCGGCGCTGGCGGGCGAGTCGGCGCGCTACCCGTCGTCGCTGCGCCACGCTCGCGCACTCGGATTGCCGGGTGCGGAGGCCGCATGGAGGGAGCGTCGAGTCGCGCTGCGCCTGCGTCGTCGTGCCCTGCCGCCGGCGCGGGTCATCGTCCCCGAGCACCGGGTGCGCCTGGAACGCGATGGACGCTGGTCACGCTGTGCGGTGTGCGGCGTCCGGATCGTTGGCCCGGTGCTGGCACGCATCCGACGACGCGGCGGACGCCACGTCGTCTTCTCGCGCTAGCCTCGGGTGAGGGCGGCGGCCCGGCCGAGCTCGGCCATGCCATCGGGCGTCGCCGGCTCGCAGTGGCAGATGACCTCCTCGAAGCCGGCCTGGGCGTAGGCGCGGAAGGCCTCGGCCACTTCCTGGGCCGTGCCGGCGATCACGCCGTCCGTCCGCGCATCGGGAGCGAGGGCGGGGAATGCCACGTCCAATCCGACGGTGAGGGCCAGCGTCGCCGGATCGCGGCCGGCTTGGTCCAGAGCGGACCGGAGGCTCGCCAGGCGGCTCCGCAGCTCGTCCGCGTCCTCCCAATGGCCGTACCACGCCGCGT
>DASWIE010000109.1:0-7975 GCA_036397815.1 Candidatus Limnocylindria bacterium | reverse complement strand
CGAGCTCGAGCGGTGGCCCGTACGCCGTCCTGGCACTGGTGACCGGGCAGGAGCAGTTCACGGACGCGTCCGTGGCAGAGGGCGCGACCTACTACTACGTCGTCCGCGCGATCGACACCTCGTTCAACCGCTCCGAGTGGTCGGACGAGGTACCAGCGATTGCCGAGCTGCGCACGGTGACGGTGACCTTCAACGTCGAGATCCCGGCCTGGTCGCCGGCCGGGTTGGGCGTCTACATCGCCGGCACCCTGAGCCGATTCGACGGCGGCTACCCCGATTGGGATCCGAACGTGGTGCCGATGACCGAGGTCGACCCGACCAGCTGGACCATCACCTTCACCGGGCTGGAAGGAACCCTGATCGAGTACAAGTACGCGCTCTACCACACCGATGACTGGTTCCATGTCGAGAAGGACGGCGGCTGCGGCGAGATCGCCAACCGGCAGCTGACCCTGAGCTACGGCGTGGACGGGACGCAGGAGGTCAACGACGTCGTCGCCAACTGGCGAAACGTCGCGCCGTGCGGTAACTGAGGCTAGACCGGTGCCCGGTCGTCGTGGATCGGGCCGCGCCGATCACGGAGCGGCCCGCCCTGGCGGCCCCGGGTGACGGCCAGGATCTCAGCCACGATCGCGCGCGCTACCTCCTCCGGGCCTTCGGCGCCGATGTCCAGGCCGGCGGGCGCGTGGAGCCGACCCAGCGCGTCCGACGCCCCGATCTCGCCCAGCATCTGCTCGGTCCGCCCGCGCGGTCCCATCACGCCCTGGTACGCGAGCGGCGCGCCGGCCGCGAGGAACGAGCGCAGGTAGGCGATGTCGCGCAGGTAGTTGTGGCTCATCAGCACCACCGCGGTGCGCTCGTCAGGGCCGATGACCGCGACGGCGGCATCCGGATCCGCATCGACGAAGTCGGCCGCGCCGGGGAAGCGTTCGTGGTTGAGCAGGGCGCGGCGCACGTCGGCCACCGTCACGCGCCAGCCTAGCTCCGCCGCCTGTCGGACGAGCGGGATCGCGTCGTGGCCGGCGCCGCAGATGACGAGACGCGGCGGCGGCAGCATCGGCTCGTAGAGGACGCGCTCGCCGTCCTCCTCGACCACGCGCGGGCTGCCGTCGCGCAGCGCCGCAGCAGCGGCGCCATCGGCCTGGAGCCGGTGGGACCCCGCGTGCGGTCCGGTGAGCGTCGTGATCAGGCAGGTGGGTGAGCCTGCGAGCGCCTCGCGCAGGGCGCCTGCCGTCTCGAGGGCGCCGCCGGTGGGCTCCACGAAGATCTCGAACGACCCGTTGCAGCCGAGGCCGTAGCCCCAGACCGCGTCGTCATCGGCGGTCAGGTCGAAGACGGCGAGGCGGGCCTCACCTGAGGCCACCACCTCGCGACCGATGCGCGCCACGTCGCCCTCCAGGCACCCGCCGCTGATGTTGCCAATCGGGTCGCCCTCGGCTGGCACCAGCAACCGGGCTCCGGCCCGCCGGTATGTGGAGCCGGTTGTGGCCACGATGGTGGCCAGGGCCATCGGCTCGCCGCGGGCGTTCGCGGCTTCGATGGCGTCGAGGATCTCTGTCAGCTCGGACACGCCCTGATGCTAGCCGCTACGGGGCCAAATTCCTCGGATGCCACGCCCAGTGGCATTACGCGGATCGAGACGCGCTCTCAACGCCCAAACCGGCTGCTCGGTGGACGAAAAGACACTCAAGGTGGCCAGTCGACGATCGAGCCCGGCTTGAAGCGCTGCCCGATGGTCGGAATGCCACCACAAGTGGCGGCCGGCCGGCCCTAGGCTACTGTTCGGAACACCAGGGCCGCGTTCATGCCGCCGAAGCCGAACGAGGTCGAGAGGGCAGCCGCCGGGCGTGCGGCAAGCGGCTCGCACAGGACGTTCAGCTGACAGCGCTCGTCGAGGTTGACGAGGTTGCAGGTCCCTGGCAGCAGCCCGTGGTGGAGGGCCAGGATCGTGATCGCGGCCTCGATCGCTCCGCTGGCACCCAGCGGATGGCCGTACAGCCCCTTCGTCCCGGACACCGGCAGGGACGCGGCATGCTCGCCGAGCGCAAGGTGCAGCGCCTTCGCCTCGGCCAGCTCGTTGAGGACCGTGCTCGAGGCATGGGCGTTGACATAGCCGATCTCTGCGGGCGCCAGCCCCGAATCAGCCAAGGCAGTCGTGATCGCCGCCGCCGCGGCCTCGCCCGAGGGCAGCGGGGCGGTGAGGTGATAGGCATCGGTCGAGGCGCCGAATCCGGCCACCTCGCCCAGGATGCTCGCCCCGCGAGCCTCCGCCGCGTCCCAGGCCTCCAGCACCAGGACCGCCGCGCCCTCGGCCATGACGAAACCATCGCGGTCTCGGTCGAAGGGCCGTGAGGCCGTCGCAGGGTCGTCGTTGCGCTGCGAGAGGACGCGGATCATGGCGAACGCGCCGTGGGTCAGCGGCGCCAGCGGCGCCTCCACTCCCCCGGCCAGCGCGACGTCCACGACACCGGATCGCACGGCCTGGAACCCCTGGCCGATCGCCATCGACCCCGAGGCGCACGAGTTCGCGTTCCCGACCGCCGGCCCGCGGATCCCCAGGTCGATGGCGACGTTCGACGCCCCCGCCCCGCCGAAGACGGCGGTGGCCAGGGTTGGCGCCACGGCTCGCACGCCGCGGGTCACGTACGCCGCGTGCTGCTCTTCGCCGAAGGCGACGCCGCCGAGGGCGGAGCCGATCCAGACGCCGGTGCGACCGTCGGAGCGGTCGGCATCGGTCAGGCAGGAGTCACCGATGGCCATCTTGGCTGCCGCCACCGATAGCTGGCTGAACCGATCCAGGCGCCGGGCACGCTTGGCATCCAGGTGATCCTGCGGCCGGAAGTCGTCGATCTGGGCGGCGATGCGGGAGGGAAACGGGGACGCGTCGAAACGGTCGATCTCACGTACCGCCGAGCGGTTGGCGAGGACGCCGGCCCACAGCCCGTCGGCTCCGGAACCGATGGGGGTCACGGCGCCGATCCCGGTCACCGCCACCCGCCTCATGCGCCCGCCTCCGCCAGCGCCTTCACGCGGCGCAGCGTCCTGCGTGCGATGGCCTCGATGAACTGCGGACCGATGACGTGCCGCGCGGCCCAGCCGCCGATCAGCGGCCAACCAAGGCTCAGCTCGTGCTCGATGCTGACGTCCCAGCCGCCGTTTACCGGGACGAAGCGCCATGCGACCTCCATCCCGCGGGTCACGCCGCCGGTGTGCGTGAACTCGATCCGGTGCTCGTCGGGGAGCGGCCGCTGGATCGCCTCCCAGCGGACCGGCATCGGGCCGCGCAGCGCGCCCATCGCGAAGCGGCGCTCGCCGTTCGCGGCGGGGAGGCGACGGACGTAGCGATAGTGCGGCAGGCGTTCCGGCCAGCGCTCGACATCAGCCGCAAGCGGAAAGATCCGCTCCAGCGGCGCGTCGATGTGGATCTGCAGCCGGCTCCTCATGGCCGCAGCACCTGCGCCAGGAAGAGTGGCGAGAGCGCGTCGCTGGCCGGCCGGCAGTCTCCCAGCGCGGAGCCCATGCGGGAGGCGAGCTCCGGTCGCGCGGCGAGGTTGCGCAGCGCGTAGCTCATCAGCGGCGGGGCGGCCAGCATGCCCTGGACCAGCCAGGTCAGGGCGTCCTTCGCCGCGAAGGCGTGACGCCGCGCGGCGAGGTAGCGGGATGTGGACCCCTCATCGTCCACCGCCAGCGCCTCAGCCGCGGCCCGCCCGGAACGGAGCGCCCGGTAGATCCCCTCCCCGGTGAACGGGTCGATGAAGCCGGCCGCATCGCCAACCAGCATCCAGCCCCGGCCCGCGGCGCGCGCCACACGGTGGCCGATCGGCGATGCGCCACGGATCGGCGTCAGCCGCTTCCGACCCTGCAGCCGCGCGGCGACGGCCGGGATGCCATCGATCGCCGCCTGGAACCGACTCTTGGCCGCTCGCCGCCCGTCGCCGTTCATCGGCAGCGCCATCCCAACGTTCAGGCGCCCTCCAGCGAGCGGCGCCAGGCCCACGTACCAGCCCGGCCCAATGTGCATCTCGCCGCTCTCAGCCAGCTCCGGGATGCCCTCGTAGTGGGCGACCAGGCCGAGACGGCGGGGCGCCCTGACCCAGCGCTCCACGGAAAGCCGCTGCGCGACGCGAGATCGAGCGCCATCGGCGCCGATGAGCCAGCGGCAGCGCACCGAGCGCCGACCATCGGCCGTGCGCAGCAGGGCGCCCTTCACCCGGCCGCCGATACCGCCGACGCCCCCGCGCCAGTGCACGTCCTCGAGCGCGGTCTGCTCGAGCAGTCGGGCGCCACGGCCAACGGCATGCGCCGCCAGGGTCGCATCGAAGGCCGTGCGGGCGAGGCCCCAGGCGGTGCGCGGGCCGTCGGCGTCGCAGTAGCGCATGTCGACTGCGTCCTCGCCGCTGATCACCCGCATCCCGTTGAGTGGCAGCGCGTCCTGCTGCCATGCCTGGTCGGCCAGCCCCAGCCGGCGCAGCTCCTCGACGATCCGAGGGCTGGCGTACTCCGCGCAAGCCTTTGGCCGCGGGTGGCTGCGCGATTCGACCAGCAGGACGTCACGTCCGAGCGTGGCCAATGCCGCGGCCGTCGCGGAGCCCGCCGGACCGGCGCCGACCACCAGCACGTCGCAGTCGAGGCGCTCGCTCGTCATCGGTACACCGTCGTGACCCGCGGCCAGAACGACCATGTCCGCCACACAGCTCGCAACCCGGCCTCCGTCGCAAGCTCGTCGAGCTCGGGCAGGGTATAGGCGCGCCGCGCCGAGAGGACGCCGTCGTGTCGGGTATACGCACCCCGGGTCAGTGCCAGGACGGTGGCGGCTGTCACGGCCAGGGCAAGCGGCCCACGCCTCAAGTCGTTGACAACGATCCCCAGCCGGGCCACTCGCCGCATCTCGCGCAGCGCGCGCACCACCTCCGCCGGCTCCAGGTGGTGGATGAGCATGGACGAGTGCGTGACCTCCACCTCCGCGTTTGCGAGGGGCAACGCCAGCACATCGGCCTGCAGGACGGTCACATCCTTCGTATCGGCCAGGTTACGGCGGGCGATCTCCACGACCTCCGCACTCACGTCCGCGGCAATCACGTGGGCTGCTCGCGAGCGGGCCAGCCGGCGCACGAAGTCGCCGCCGCCGGTCCCGATGTCCAGCACCGACGCATCGGCCTTGCCATCCAGCAGGCGGTCAACCGCCCGGACGCTGTCGCCGACCCCCCCGGGCAGGCGGTTGAGCATCGCCATCTCGCGCAGGTTCGTGCGCAGCTCGTTGGGGTCGAGTTGTTCGCCGTCGAGCAGCTCGAGATCTGTGGAACGGGTCCGAAGGAAGCTGGCCACGAGGGCGTCACTATGCACGCAGTCCCGGATTGGCGCTTCCTGCCCAGCCGGGCGATTCTTCTCACCAAGTTCCAACGTGGTTGACGTTAGACAGGGAAACTCCCCCACTGCCGGCCGCCAACGGGCCATCGCCACGGTCAGCCGCGGTCCACCAACGCCTCGAATGGCCCCAAGCGGCTGCCTACCGTCAACCAGGTTGGAATCTGACTACAGCGCGCGGTTCAGCAGCCCGTGTCACCATCTGTGAATGCGGCTGGATCGGTCCATCTCGGCGGTCGACGCGCACGCCGGAGGCGAGCCGGGCCGCGTGATCGTGGGCGGCGTGCACGACGTCCCGGGCGACACCATGCTCGAGAAGCGCAACCACCTGGCGGAGCAGGGCGACCACCTGCGGCGCCTGATGCTGCGCGAGCCCCGCGGTTACCCGGCGAGCTGCTGCAACGTCATCCTGCCGCCCACCGATCCGAAGGCCGATGCCGGCTTCGTGATCATGGAGCAGGCGGAATACCCGGCCATGTCCGGCTCGAACACGATCTGCACCGCCACCGTTCTGATCGAGGAGGGCCTGGTCCCGGTCAGCGAGCCAATCACCGAGCTCACCCTCGAGGCGCCCGCCGGCCTGATCCGCGTCCGCGCCGAGGTGCGCGACGGCAGGGCCCGCTCGATCACCTTCCAGAACGTGCCGGCCTTCGTGATCGAGCTGAACTCCCCGGTCGAGGTGCCGGGCATCGGCACGCTGAAGGTCGACGTCGCGTGGGGCGGGATGTTCTACGTCCTCACCGATGCCGCCGCGCTCGGCCTCTCCCTGACACCCGACGAGGGGCGCGAGATCGTGCGGCTTGGCGAGATGGTGAAGGCGGCGGCCCGCGAGCAGATCCCCGTCGCCCACCCCGAGCAGCCGGAGCTGACCGGCATCAGCATCATCGAGCTCACCGCCCCGCCCACCGCGCCGGGCGCGCATGGCAAGAACACGGTGGTCGTCAGCTCGGGCACGCTTGACTGGTCGCGGCCCGAGTCCTTCACCGGGGTCCTGGACCGATCCCCGTGCGGCACCGGCACGTGCGCCCGGATGGCGGTCCTCCATGCCCGCGGCAAGCTGGGCATCGGCCAGGATTTCGTGCACGAGGGGATCCTGGGCACCACCTGGACCGGCCGGCTGCTGCGCGAGACGACAGTGGGTCCCTACGCCGCCGTGGTTCCACAGCTGACGGGCTCCGCCTGGATCACCGGGCGAGCGGAGTACGTGGTCGACGACGATGACCCGTTCCCGGAGGGCTTCACCGTCGGCGACCTCTGGGGCCTGACCGACTAGCCGATGACCACCGATGCCGTGACCGGCGCGACCAGCTATACCGGCCGCTTCATCGCGCAGCGGCTCGCGAAGAGTGGCCGGACAGTGATCGACCTGACGA
This sequence comes from Candidatus Limnocylindria bacterium, assembly GCA_036397815.1. Lineage (GTDB taxonomy): Bacteria > Chloroflexota > Limnocylindria > QHBO01 > QHBO01 > DASQFY01. Next base: position 1,238 of record DASWIE010000109.1, on the reverse strand, counting down.
GGGATCCGCGCCATCCGCATCCACTCGGCGATCTCGTCTCAAGTGCCACCCTGGACTTCGATCATCCGGATCGGCTGGCGGGGACATTGGAGGGCACGGAAAACCTGTACAACACCTTCTGGATACGATTCGAGCGAGGACAGATCACCTACCGATGGGCCGTCGAGCGGACCATGATCCTGTTCGAGGCCGCCCGCGCCGCGGGCGTGCGACGGGTCGTCCACATCAGCGTCGTCAACGCCGCCCGTGACGCGCCAACGGCGTACTTTCGCGCAAAGGCGGCCGTCGAGGAATCACTCGCCAGCCTTGGCGTCCCATACGCCGTCATCCGACCCACCGTCACGTTCGGACCGGGCGACATCCTGCTGAACAACCTCGCCTGGACGCTTCGGCGGCTGCCACTCTTCGGCATTCCCGGCGACGGCCGCTACCCGATCCAGCCCGTCCATGTCGACGACATCGCCGACCTCGCGGTGCGCCTCGGTTCGGCGGTCGAGGAGGAGATGGTGGTGGACGCCGCCGGGCCCGACATCTTCACCTTCAACGAGTACGTGTCAGTCGTCCGGGCAGCCGTGCGCAGCCGCTCGCTGATCGTCCATCTGCCTGTATCAGCCGCCCTGGCCGCCGCCAGGCTCCTCGGTCTCGCCGTGCGCGACGTCGTGCTTACCCGGGACGAGGTGACCGAGCTGCAGAGCCGGCTGATGGCCTCGGATCAACCGCCGGCCGGCAAGGTCCACCTCGCTGAGTGGCTGGCCGGCTATGCGGATGCCCTCGGCTGGACCTGGGCTTCGGAGCTCGACCGCCACTTTCGGCACGGCGCCTAGGCCGTCCTGCCGTCAATTCGCCTGGGTTCCCTCGTCGGCACACAAGAGCTTGATCTGCTCGTCCAGTCGATTCAGGTCGAACGGCTTCTGCAGCCACGCCGCCGCCCCTATCTCGCGGGCCTCCTGATCGATTCGGAAGTGGGCGGCCACCACCACGATCGGCAGATTCTTCCAGCGGTCCTCCGCCCGCAGCCGCCGTGCGAATTCCCAGCCGTCCATGCCAGGCATTCTCAGGTCGAGAAACACGACGCAGGGCGTCCAGTCGTCGGCCAGCACATTCAGCGCCGCCGCGCCATCGCCCGCGGTCCGCACGGCATGGCCCAGCTCCGACAGCGAGCCGGCATAGACCTGTCGCAGGGCCGGGTCATCCTCCACCAGGAGGACCCGGTGTCCCTCATCGCTCACGCCGAACGC
>DASWIE010000108.1:0-14894 GCA_036397815.1 Candidatus Limnocylindria bacterium | reverse complement strand
GGCTCGGTAGGTCGGGGCGGTCAGACCACCCAGATGGAGTACAAGGACTACTACGAGCTCCTTGGCGTGCCGAAGAGGGCGACGCAGGCTGAGATCAAGAAGGCCTACCGTCGTCTGGCACGCCAGCTCCATCCGGACAAGAACCCCGGCGACGCCGACGCCGAGCGTCGTTTCAAGGAGGCGAACGAGGCGCACGCGGTCCTTTCCGATCCGGAGAAGCGCAAACGCTACGACGAGCTGGGGGCCAACTGGCAGGCCTACGAGAACGCCGGGTTCGGCGGCGGCTCGACCGACTGGGCCGGGTTCGGCGGCGCTCCCGGCGGCACCCGCTGGGAATACCGTCGCGTGAACGCGGAGGACCTCGGCGGCTTCAGCGACTTCTTCCGCGCCTTCTTCGGCGGTGACGCCTTCGGCGAGGGTGCAGGCTCGGGCTCAAGCCCGGGTTCAAGACCGGGTTCGAGCCCGGGTTCAAGACCGATGGGTGCCGGCAGCTCGGCGCGCACCGGAGGCGGGTCCGAGCAGTTCTTCGAGTTCGGAGACCTCGGGACCGGCGCCCGTACGGTGAGGCGCTCGAGCGTGAGCGCGCCGCAGGCGCAGGCCACCGCGGAGGTGACCCTGGACGAGGTGGCCCGCGGCGCCGAGCGGATGGTGAGCGTCGACGGCCGCAGGCTCCAGGTCAAGATCCCGGCAGGCGTGGCCGACGGCGCCAGGATCAAGCTCCGCGGCGCCATCCCGGGCGGCGACCAGGCGCCGGCCGGCGACCTGGTGATCAACGTCCGCGTCAAGGACGATCCGCGCTTCGAGCGCCGCGGCGCCGATCTCGTCACCGAGCTGCCGCTCACCCTGGCGGAAGCGATGCTGGGCGGGGAGGTGCCGGTCAAGACGCCCACCGGCACGGTGAGGCTGCGGATTCGGCCCAACACCCAGAATGGGCAGGAGATCCACATCCGCGACCGCGGACTGCCGAAGCGAGGCGGCGGAAAGGGCGACCTGATCGTCCGGGCGCGCGTCGTCCTGCCCACTCTTGACGAGACGGCCCGCGATGAGCTTGCCAAGGTGCTGAGTGCGCACTCCCAGCCCAATCCCCGCGATGGCGGCCGCGTCCACTAGCGCGACCGGACTGCTTGAGGTTGGCCTGACAGCGGCGGGCCTGCGGTCAAGCTCAGTTCACGCGAGCTTCCGCTGGCGCCGTCCGGCTGCTGCGGCGCGGACGGAGGCTGCCGCCAAGCGTCCCGTTTGGCGCCCGTTGCCACCAGGAGTGGCATTCTGACGATCGAACCGCCGAAGGTGGCGCGCCAATGGCGGTTCCTCGGTCGATCGGCCAGCAGGAGTGGCGGAATGACCGCCGAACCGGCATCTGCGACTGGTCCAGCATCGCTCGATGGTCGTAATGCCACCAGGAGTGGCAATCCCAGCCGGGAAGTCCCAGCCGGGGGGCTATCAGGCACGAATCGGCCGAAATCAGCCGGAATCGTGGTCGGCCGGACCACCTGCTGGGAATCCGGCCGCGAATCGCAGGCATCGCGGTCATTAGCCCCACGGGCTGGGACGCTCCGTCAGTTGCACCACATGTCGCAATAGCTCAGCGTCCACGCGCTCTGGAACGCCGCCGCGGCACCGGGTGGGCTGTGCACCGCCTGCGTGGCCAGGGCGCCTTCATAGTCGGTTCCGCGCTCCATCCCGTTCCAGATTCCGCCGCTGCGTGCCGTTGTGACGGACCAGGGGCCAAGGGAGTTGGGGCAGACGTTGCCCTGCACCGAGACGTCCGCCCACGGCGAGCTGGACTTCACGGTCAGCGTCACGCACTGGCCTACCGGCTGGGTGGTGTAGGGGTCCCAGTCGTGCAGGACGTTGCCCGCTCCCCATGTGATCCGCCATCCGAGCTGGGTCAGGCGCTTCGGTGAGAACCACGACTCGTCGCTGGAGTGAGCCGAGACCTTCATCTTCGTCATCAGCCACCAGTCGCTCCCGTTCTGATGCACGAGGAAGAAGGTCGAGCAGCCGTAGCCGGTGATCTTCCCGCCGCCGACGCTGATGTTCGCGCACTGGGTGTCATACGGCGTCCCAGCCGCCTGCGTCGCCACCGCCGGCGCCGACACCGTCTGAGCGGCTGATGGAGAGCCGGCGACCATTAGGAGCTGCTTCGACGTCACCGCCGAGCCGCCCCCGTCCAGGGTGGCCAGCTCCCCGAACTCGCGCTCCGCATCCTCACGCCTCATGCCGAGCATTACCAGGTCGTCCACCAGCGTGCGACCCGAATCGCGGTAGGCCGAGGCATCGGTCGCGGTCTTTGGCCGTCTCGCACTCATCGAGACCTGCAGCGTTGCAGGCCGGCCGGGTGCGGGTGGCGCGTGGTGGAAAGAGACCGCTGAGCCGCGCCCCCCGATCACGGCGACCGTAGCGGTCTCCGACCGGAACGTGGCGACCACCGCGCCCTGTGCCGTCACCCGCTCGCCGGCCGCCACGAATCCGCCTGCCTCGTCGATCCCGATCAGGGGCCCTCCATCCGCGGGCGTCCCCGCCGCGGCCCCTGCAGCAGTTGTGGCGACGAGGACCAAGGCGCATCCTGCGCTGACCAGTCGGCGTGGGCGGTGCATCTGAAACCTCCGCGGTTGATGGAAGCGCAGGCCTGCCACGCTAGCGCCGACCCGCTTACCCGGCACTTAGCGCTCGGTTACCAATCCGTGCGACCCTGAGGAAACCCGATGCGCACTGACCGCTTCACGACTCGCGCGGAGGAAGCCATCGCCGCCGCCCAGCAGCTGGCCGAAGGGGAAGGCCACCCTGAGCTGACGGCCACGCACCTGCTCCTGTCCCTGGTCGACCAGCCGGACGGCGTGGTGCCGGCCGTGCTGGAGAAACTTGGCAAGGATCCGGCCGCGATCGCGACCGCCGCGCGCGAGCAGCTGGCCAGGCTGCCCAAGGTGCAGGGCGGCGGTGCGCAGCTCACCCTCTCGAATGACGCCCGCCGCGTGCTCTCCGACGCTCACCCGCTCGCCGAGCGGATGAGGGACGAGTACGTCTCGACAGAGCACCTCCTGCTCGCCATGATCGAGGACGCCACCGGCAGCGACGCCAAGCGGCTGCTGGCAGCGCATGGGGTGGAGGGCGCATCGGTCCTGGAAGCCCTCACCAGCATTCGAGGAAATCAGCGCGTGACCAGCGAGAACCCCGAAGCCACCTACGAGGCCCTCGAGAAGTACGGTCGAGACCTGACCGATGCCGCCCGCAAGGGCCTGCTCGACCCGGTGATCGGCCGCGACGAGGAGATTCGCCGCGTCATCCAGGTGCTCAGCCGGCGGACGAAGAACAACCCGGTCCTGATCGGCGAGCCGGGCGTCGGCAAGACGGCGATCGTGGAGGGCCTTGCGCAGCGGATCGTGCGCGGCGACGTGCCCGATGGGCTCAAGGAGAAGCGTGTGGTGGCGCTCGACCTGGGCGCGATGGTGGCCGGCGCCAAGTACCGCGGCGAGTTCGAGGAACGACTCAAGGCGGTCCTCAAGGAGGTCACCGCCGCCGAGGGCCAGATCATCCTGTTCATCGACGAGCTGCATACCGTCGTGGGAGCCGGCGCCGCCGAGGGCGCCATGGACGCCGCCAACCTCCTGAAGCCGATGCTGGCCCGCGGCGAGCTGCACTGCATCGGCGCGACAACCCTGGACGAGTACCGCAAGAACATCGAGAAGGACGCCGCCCTCGAGCGTCGCTTCCAGCCGATCGTCGTTGACCAGCCGAGCGTCGAGGACACGATCAGCATCCTGCGTGGCCTGCGCGAGCGGTACGAGGTCCACCACGGAGTGCGGATCACGGACTCCGCCCTGGTCGCGGCGGCGGTCCTCTCCAACCGCTACATCACCGAGCGCTTCCTGCCGGACAAGGCGATCGACCTCGTCGACGAGGCCGCCTCACGGCTGCGGATGGAGATGGACTCGATGCCGGCCGAGCTGGACGAGATCGAGCGCCGCCGGATGCAGCTCGAGATCGAGCGCGAGGCCCTGCGCAAGGAGAAGGACGACGCCAGCAAGGCACGCCTCGAGGCGCTGGAGAAGGAGCTGGCCGACCTGCGCGAGCGCGGCGACGTCATGAAGGCCGCCTGGCAGCAGGAGAAGGAGGTCGTCGCCGCCATCCGCGAGACGCGCGAGGAGATGGAGAAGCTCGGTCCGGAGATCGAGGCCGCCACCCGCGCGCAGGACTACCAGCGCGCGTCCGAGCTGCAGTACGGCCGTACTCGTGAGCTCGAGCAGCGCCTGGCCGAGCAGGAGCAGCGCCTGCGCGAGCTGAAGTCATCCGGCTCGTTGCTGCTCAAGGAGGAGGTCGACGCCGACGACATCGCCGACGTCGTCGCGCGCTGGACCGGGATCCCGGTCAGCCGCCTGATGGAGGGCGAGACGCAGAAGCTGCTCAGGATGGAGGAGCGTCTGCACGAGCGTCTCATCGGCCAGGACGAAGCGGTCACCGCCGTCTCCGACGCGATCCGCCGCGCACGCGCCGGGCTGAAGGATCCCAAGCGGCCCATCGGCTCGTTCATCTTCCTGGGTCCGACCGGCGTCGGAAAGACGGAGCTGGCCCGCGCGTTGGCCGAGTTCCTGTTTGACGACGAGAACGCCCTGACCCGCATCGACATGAGCGAGTACATGGAGAAGTTCGCCGTCTCGCGGCTGATGGGCGCGCCTCCCGGCTACGTCGGTTACGAGGAGGGCGGCCAGCTCACCGAGGCGGTGCGGCGCCGGCCGTATCAGGTCGTGCTCTTCGACGAGATCGAGAAGGCGCATCCTGACGTCTTCAACGTCCTGCTCCAGCTCCTGGACGACGGGCGCCTGACCGACTCGCAGGGTCGCACGGTCGACTTCAAGAACACGATCGTGATCATGACCTCCAACATCGGCTCAGCCTCCCTGATGGAAGCGGCGGAGGCCGGCGAGAGCTCCTTCGAGGCCGCCGCCGAGCGGGTGAAGCTCCAGCTGCGCGAGCACTTCCGCCCGGAGTTCCTGAACCGGATCGACGAGATCATCGTCTTCAAGCCGCTCTCCGAGCCGCAGCTGGCGGAGATCGTGAAGCTGCTGCTGAACGGCGTCGAGCGGCGATTGGCGGAGGCGCGGATCTCCCTGGAGATGACCGATGCCGCCCGCGCGTTCGTCGCGCGCGAGGGCTACGACCCCACCTACGGCGCGCGTCCGCTGCGACGCGCCATCCAGCGCTCGATCGAGAACCCGCTCGCCCGCAGCATCCTGGCCGGCGAGTTCCACGCCGGCGACGCGGTCAGTATCGAGGTGAAGGATGGGCAGCTCGTCTTCGAGAAGACCGATGGGCCCGCGCCCGAGGGCGAGCCCGGCACACCGGCGGAGGTATCGGTCTAGGGGTCGTTCAGCCCCGGCGTAAGCGCGAAGCCCGCGAAGAGGATCACCCCCGCAGCGGCTACCAGCAGGGTTGGCGTCAGCAGGATGACCCACCACGGCAGGCGGAGCTCCTCTGCCGCCCGCGTTGCCCCGAGGCCCACCGCCATCGCGCAGATGAAGAGCGGCACGCCGATCGAGAACATCGCCGGCACCGCCAGCGTGAGCAGCCAAGCGGCCGAAACGGCCAGAAGCTGCGCGCGCCGCCGTGGATCCCAGGTGAAGGCGCCGATGCCGGCGAGCAAAGCCGCCACGGCAATCCAGATGGCCACGAACGGAACGCGGAAGCCGGGCGGCGTCACGCCCTGCTGAATGATCGCCGCGATGTAGAGCACGTCGACCGCGACGGCGCCGATGGCGCCGCCCAGGGCCGCCACACTGGCCACGCGTCGACGCCTCGAGGTGGTCTCCACGGCGAGATGCTATGCGAACGTCCGGGCCCGCCGACGTGTGCGGGCCGGGACGCATCGGTCCTTCATCCGTTCAGACCTGCGCCAGGAGGTCCAGCGGGAAGGGCGGCATCGCCAGGGGACGGACGGCCAGCCGCAGCAGGAGCAGCGGCGAGTCGTCGCCCGCGGCGCGGTTCGACTTCAGCTCACCGCAGCCGGTGCAGCGGTGGATGAGCACCCACTCGCCGTTGCCGCGGACGCTGATGGCGATCGGCTCCATGGCGGAGCCGCAGTCATCGGACAAGGCGCGGTCGCCCGGGCGCGCGTCGACGTGACGCGACCACAGGCAGGACGGGCAGTGGTTGCGATGCTGGGTGCCTGGCGCATCGGTCGGGACGTCGAGCCGGCAATGCGCGCAGCGGAAGGATTGCGGACGCTTCAAGCGGTGTCTCCCATCGGGCTTGAGAAGGGTGGGACGGAGACGCTTCCGCGTCGCGCGCCCGGCTTCCGTCTGCTTGGACCCGATGAGGGCCTGTCAACAACGAGGCCGTCCCGGTCGGGACGGCTATCTCAGGCTGCGGGGGTGATGCAGCGGCTGGTCAGCTTCCGTTCCGGAGGCGCGACGCGGCGAGGACCGTCCCTGCGGTGCTTGCCATCTCATACCTCCGATTTCAGCGGTGTTGACGCGCGGGACGTTACGCCCGCGCGGGCCGCACGTCAATGCCCTCACGCGGACCGATGTTCCTGCCATTTGCCCATCCACAGACTTTTGGGCGCGGTGTCCGGCTGTGTTGGGACCCATTTCGGCCGATGACCCGCCGAGGCCACGCTCACGTCCGCCGCCCCGGCCGAATATGCGCAAGGAAACTCAGCCTGATAGTCCCCGGACGGGCGTATGGCAGGAACGCCACCCAACAAGGGGCGACGAACGGGACCGGCTCCACGCGTCGAAGAGCCGGTCCCAGCTGATCTAGCAGCAGCCGCAGTCGCAGCCACCCTGGCAACCATCGTCGCAACTGCTTGAGTGCACGCTCATCACCTCCCTCCCACGCGACTCATGCCCGGTCAGGCCGCGCAGCCACTCGGGCGGGTCTTCGTGATCGGGATGATTCCCAGGAGCCGGTGGCGGCAGCGCGGGAGGGCCGCTACCTGACGGCGGGCGCGGACGCCGCGCTCCAGCTCGGCTTCGTGCAGGGGGATGAAGAGCTCGAGACCCAGATCCATCGGAAGGCAACCTCTTGAAGTTCGTATCGGTCCAGACCCTAGCCCACATATTCATACTTGTCAATATAGATGTTTGCCGATATAGTACGTCGTAACATGAAGGCCACAGACCCCGACGTCCAGCTCCTGGCCGCCCTCGCGGACCCGGTCCGGCTGTCGATCATTCGCCAGCTCTCCGCCGCGCCGGGCGCCGTCTGCGCCTGTGACTTCACCGAGTGCTGCGACGTCAGCCAGCCGACCGTCAGCCATCACCTCAAGGTCCTGCGCGAGGCCGGCGTCCTGAGCAGCGAGCGCCAGGGCACCTTCATCTACTACTCGCTCGCTCCCGACTTCCAGCACCGATGGGCCGGCATCGGCGCCAGCCTGTCCGGCCTCGTCCAGGTCGCATGAAGGAGCCAAGACAGGTGACGCAGCAGATCCACCACGAGGTGCGCGAGCGCTACGCGCAGTCAGCCCTCCAGGTCCAGACCGGGCAGGCCGCATGCTGCGGCGAGGAGGGGATCGGCGCCGAGCTGTACAGCGCCCTCGAGCGCGACGAGCTGCCGGACGCCGCGGTGCTCGCGTCGCTGGGCTGTGGCAACCCGACCGCCGTGGCGGACCTGCACCCCGGTGAGCGGGTGCTCGACCTGGGATCCGGCGGCGGGATAGACGTCCTGTTGAGCGCGAAGCGGGTCGGACCGACCGGCCGCGCCATCGGTCTGGACATGACCGACGAGATGCTGGCGCTTGCCCAGAAGAACGTCGCTGAGGCGGGTGCCGCCAACGTCGAGTTCCTGAAGGGCCAGATCGAGGCGATCCCGTTGCCGGCCGCCTCGGTCGACGTCGTGATCAGCAACTGCGTCATCAACCTGGCCGCGGATAAGCCATCGGTCTTTCGCGAGATCGCGCGCGTCCTGCGCCCGGGCGGGCGGATCGGGATCAGCGACATCGTGGCCGAGGACGCGCTCACCGCGGAGCAGCGGGCCGAGCGCGGCTCCTACGTCGGCTGCATCGCGGGCGCGCTCTCGTTCAGCGAGTACCAGTCCGGCCTGGCCGAGGTTGGTCTGACCGATGTCTCCGTCACCTCGACCCACCTGGTCACGGATGGCATGCACAGCGCCATCATCAAGGCCACCAAGCCGATGTCGGCCGAGCCCGCCGTCGCCCTCGCCTCGAGCCCGCGCGGGCTCCCGCTGGCCCCGAGCGGCTGCTGCGGCGTCGAGGGCAGCTGCTGCTGACCTGAATGCCCGCCGTTCGCGCGGCGCTCACATCTGGCTGACACTTCCCCTTCCGCAGCCGACCGGCTGCGCCGTATGCTGCCCCCCCAGAACCTGAGGACGCACGATGCCCAAGCGGCATGCCGGCCTCATCGGGCCAGCGGTCAGCGCCATCCTGGCGGCGGCGATGCTCGCCGTCGCGGCGGCGTATGTCGTCCACCGCGCCACCGCACTGTCCGACGGGACGCGCGGCGGCTACGTGACCTCTGGGCTGAGCCGAGACGGCATGGTCGTCGCGCCGGCCCCCGGGGCGAGCTCAACGCTCGAGGACGGGGACACCGTGCGCGCGGTGGAGGGCGTCGTTCTGGAGTCATGGGCACGCGCGCTCATCGGCCTCGAGCCAGGGCCGCGAGCACGCGCACTCGTTGCCGGTGATACCGTCGCCTACCAGGTCGAGCGCGATGGCCGGCTCATCGACCTCTCGGTCCCGCTCGGCCGCTATCCGGTCCTCGCCAGCTTTGCTGAGCACTGGGCAACGATCCTTTTCACGCTGGCGATGCAGATCGTCGCGGCATACGTCTTCCTGAGGCGGCCGCGCGACCCGGCAGCGGGTGCGCTCCTGCTCATGGGAACCTCGCTTCTGGCCAGCAGCATTCCATGGCTGCTCGGCTTTCAGGCGCTGGACCTCGTCTCTGGACCTGGCTTCTGGCTGTGGGTGGCCGCGGCCTTCGGCTTCTATGCGGTGTTCTGGATGGCCGTGCTCCACTTCGCCGTCGTCTTTCCTCGCCCGCTGCAGGCGCTGACCCGCTGGCCATGGCTGGTAGTGGCGCTCTACGCAGCCCCGCTGGCCGCTCAGGCGGCGTTGGCGCTGATCACCATGCCGCCCTCCGGCTCCATCCTGGACTGGATGCGCGGGTGGACCACGGTGCAGCTCGTCGCCGCCGGGCTGGTCTGCCTGACCTCTCTCACGCTCGTCGTGGTCGTGTACCGATGGCGTGCGGATGACACCGACCGCCGCCGGGTGCGGTGGATCGCCCTGGCTGGCGGCACGGCGGCTGCCGCGACCGTAGCCTTCTGGATTGCGCCTGAGTTCGTGTTCGGGCGCCCGCTCATCCCGTGGAGTTCGGTGGGGATCGCCGGCCTCGGCTTTCCGATCGCCATCGGCATCGCGATCCTGCGCCACCAGCTCTTCGATATCGATGTCGTCATCAGCCGCTCAATCCTGTATGGCGGGCTGACAGTCGGCGTAGCAGTCGTCTACGGCGCCAGCGTGGCGATCCTGGGCAGGATCATGCAGCAGGGCGGCGATTTCGCCATCCCGCTGATGGCGACCGGGATCGGGGCCCTGGCGATGATCCCGCTCTACCGATGGCTGTCGGCAGCGGTCGGGCGGGTCTGGCCGGCCACGGCCCCTGCCATGCCAGGGCTCGGGATCGCCGCCGGTTCATCCGGCCTGGCCGAGGCGACCCGCGAGGGCGAGGCGCGGGTTTCGACTTCGACCGCCGCTGGGGACACCCAGCCCGAGACACCGCCGCGCGGACGGCTCGCCCTGCTGCTGCTGAACCGGACCGTGGTCTACGGCGGCCTGACCGCCGTCGTTCTGGCTGTGTACGGCATCTCGGTGGCGGGGCTCGGCTCGCTGCTTGGCGGGGCCAATCTGTTCGGCATCTCCCTGCTCGCCACCGGCCTGGCCGCGGTGGTGGCGCTGCCGCTGCGCGACGAGCTGCAGGGGGCGGTCAATCGCCTCCTGTACGGCGACCGGGACGCCCCGTACCGGGCCATCGCGCGACTGGGCGAGCGGCTGGAGGCATCTGTCCCGACCCAGGCAGTCCTGCCCACGATCGTGGAGACGGTGGCCGGGGCGCTGCGCCTGCCCTACGTCGCGATCGAGCTGGAACGCGAAGGGCAGCGGATCGTCGCAGCGGCCACCGGCGCCCCGCGGGGCAAGCTCCTGCGCGTGCCGCTCGTCCACCGCGCGCAGCGCATTGGCGACCTGGTCCTTGCGCCACGCTCGCCGGCCGATCCCTTCAGCGCCGCCGATCGCCGGCTGCTCACCGACCTGGCACGTCAGGCCGGTGCGGCCGCCCAGGGCGTGCGCCTGACCGCCGAGCTGCAACGATCTCGCGAGCGCCTGGTCGCCACCCGCGAGGAGGAGCGGCGGCGCCTGCGCCGCGAGCTGCACGACGGACTGGGTCCGGCGCTGGCCGGTGCGCTGCTGAAGCTTGCGGCCGCACGGACCAAGCTGGCGACGGACCCGGGAACGTCCGAGCAGCTGCTGACCGACGTCGAGCAGGAGACGCGATCGGCCATCGACGAGGTCCGGCGCATGGCTCGCGACCTCCGCCCGCCGGCGCTCGACGAGCTGGGACTCCTGTCGGCGGTGCACGAGCAGGCGCGCCGCTTCTCGTCCGACGGGCTGGAGGTCGCCGTCTCCGCATCCGGGTCGCTGCCGCCGCTCTCCGCGGCGGTCGAGGTGGCCGCCTATCGCATCGCGCGGGAGGCGTTGACGAACGTAGCGCGTCACAGCCGCGCGCGTCACTGCCGCCTCGAGATTCATATGGCCGATGACGCCCTGGTGCTGGGGGTCGTCGACGACGGGATCGGCATCGGCTCCGACGTCCAGCATGGGGTGGGGATGGCCTCTATGCACGAGCGAGCCGCCGAGCTCGGCGGGACCCTGGAGGTGACTGCCGCACCTGCCGGCGGCACGTGGGTCAGGGCCGTGCTGCCGCTGGTGAACGAGGCGTAGATGGCGCTGCGGATAGTGGTCGCCGACGATCACCCGGTCTTCCGTGACGGCCTGCGCGCGCTCATCGAGTCGATGCCAGACGCGGAGTTGGTCGGCGAGGCCAGTACGGGTGACGAAGCCGTCGAGCTGGCGACACGGCTGCGACCTGAAGTGGTGTTGATGGACCTTCAGCTCCCCGGCCGAAATGGGATCGAGGCCACGCGCGCCATCGGGGAGGCGGCGCCGGAGGTGGCGGTCCTGGTTCTCACCATGTTCGAGGACGAGGACTCGGTGTTCGCCGCCATGCGCGCAGGCGCCCGCGGCTATCTGCTGAAGGGCGCCGACCAGGACGAGCTGATGCGTGCCATCGAGGCGGTGGCCCACGGGCAGGCCATATTCGGGCCGGGCGTGGCACGCCGCGTGATCGCCTTGTTCGCCGCCACGCCCGCGCACGCCAGGGATGCGCAGCCGTTTCCCGAGCTGACGGACCGCGAGCGCGAGGTGCTCGAGCTGATCGCCCAGGGGCGCGCAAACGCGACCATCGCGCAGCGGCTGGGGATCGCCGAGAAGACGGTCCGCAACCACGTCAGCATCGTCTTCAACAAGCTCATGGTGGTGGACCGCGCGCAGGCCATCGTCCGCGCCCGCGAGGCGGGGATGGGCGGCGAGCGCGGCACCGACCGGCCCAGCCTCGAATAGCCTGCCTCGCTTCCCGCAGCGCCGGGACCGCCGCCCCGTGCGCCCGGGCCGTCGCAAACGCAACCTCCCCGACGGATGGCGCGTGGGCTCGACCGGTGTGGCGGCGGCGTCATCGCACGGCGAAGGAGAGACTGATGACTCGCATGCTCCAGACGCGGCCGGTTGCGGTCGCGCTGACGATCGCCATTGTCGGGCTGACGCTGACGACGTCGCTCATCCACCTCCGACTCGGCGGGCTGCTGTTCACGCTCAACGGGCTTGGCTACGGCGCGCTGGCGGCCGCCTTCGTGGTCGGGGCGGCGGCTCCGCATCCGTTCATCGCGCGCTTCAGCTGGCTGCCACGGGTTGGGCTGGCCGGGTATACCGCGACCACCATCGTCGGCTACCTGGTAATCGGGCCCTACTTCGCGCTCGGCTTCATCACCAAGGGTGTGGAGGTGGCGATCCTGACCCTCCTGGCGCTCGACGTCGTCCGCGTCCATGGCGGCGCCCGCGGGTTGATCCGTGCGGCATTCGCCTCCATCGCATCGCTCGTTCCTGCAAGCGGACAGGCGGGCGAGTAGGGCGGCACCCGGTGACCCGGTCGCGCGAGGTTCCCGGGCCGACCGGGACATGGGCCTCGTGCGGCTGGGACATCGGCTCAGCGAGAGTATCGCCACATGTCCGTGCACCAGGCGCGCACGCTCTACCTCGCCGTGATCTGGCTGTTCGTGGCCTGCCTCGTGGTGCAGGTTTTCCTGGTGGGGCTCGACATTTTCGGCGATGCGATCGATCCGACCACGCACCGCACCTGGGCCTACATCTACGGCTGGCTGACGCCGATCCTCGTGTTCCTGGGCACGATTGGGCGGTTGCCGCTCAGCATGCGGCTCGGCACGGTGGCCTTGCTGTTCCTGTTCGCCATGCAGACGCTGCTTCCGTCCCTGCGCGACGTCCTGCCAGTGGTCGCCGCAGCGCACGCCCTGAACGCTCTGTTGATCTTCTGGCTGGCGATGGTCCTCGCCCGCCGCGCGCGTGACGCGGCCGCAAGCCAGCAGTCAGCTGGAGCCTGAACCGATGCGCTCCATCAGCTACGCCTACGCGATCAGCGCCTGGCTCTTCTTCGCCGGTGTCGTGTACCAGGTCTTCCTTGCGGGAATCGGTCTGCTCGGCGGCGGGGACATGACCGCCCACATGGGGTTCGGCTACCTTCTGCCGCTCGTCGCGATCCTGCTCTTTCTGGTTGGCTGGGCGGCCCAACCCGATCGCCGGACCTTCCGGCTGACGCTCCTCCTCATGGTCCTCACCCTCATTCAGCCGAACCTTCCGCTCCTGCGCGACGTGTCTCCCGCGCTCGCGGCCCTCCACCCGGTCAACGCGCTGGCCATCTTCTGGCTGGCGCTCACCGTCGCCCGAGGCGCCACGACGCTCGTCGGCCGCCCCACCGTGGCGCGCGACGAAGTCCAGGTGCCGAGGTGAACGGCATCCGCTTTGGGCGTGAGATCAGATGGCTGTTCCAGACCGCGCTGCTGATGTTCCTCGTCACCATCAGCCTCGGCATGGCGCGCGGCCTCGATCTCATCGACTTCGAGAACCGCAACCAGTCGCTGACACACCTGCACTCGGGGACCATCGGCTGGATCACGCTGGGCATCTTTGCCTCGGTCTTGTGGCTCTACGGCGGCCGCGAGGATCGTCGAGCGGGCGATGGCTTCGTGACCTGGACCACGGTGCTGCTGGTGGCAGCGGTCCCGCTCTACCTGCTCGCCTGGTGGACCGGCAACCTGCCCTTCCGTGCGGTGACGGGTACGGCGTTGCTGGTGGGGATCGTGCTGTACGTCGGCTGGGTCGTGCGGGAGGCCGCTCGAGTCGGCTACCGAGCGCTGACCACGCCTCGGCTGGGGGCCGTCATCGGCCTCGTCACACTCGTGATCGGCTCGACGCTGGGCGTGCTACTCCAGATCCAGTTCGCGACCGGGACCTCCCTCCTCCCGGGCGACCCGATCGGCGCCCACGCCGAGACGCAGATCAGCGCGTACCTCGTGCTGGTCGCCATGTCGCTGTCGTACTGGCGGCTGCACGGCGACGACCGAACGCGGCGGGGCACGTGGATGGTGTGGCTCTTCTTCCTGGGCGGCGCGATCATCGCGATCTCGCTCCTGGCGAACCAGGTCCAGGCCGCCGTCGCGTACATCCCGCTCGACCTGGCCGCGTTCGTGATCTTCCTGACCCTGGCCTGGCGGCAGGTTGTCTCACCAGGCTGGCTGACCGCCGATTCCCGGCGTCATTTCGCCGTGGCGATTCCATTCGCGCTGCTCTTCCTGGGGATCTTCATCTACCTGATCGTGGGATTCGCCGTCTTGCAGATCTGGCCGACCTTCGAAGACGTTCCACCCACCCTGATTCCCGCCAGCGAGCATCCCCTCTTCGTGGGGATGGTGACGAACATCCTGTTTGGGACGCTGTTCGAGCTGAACCGTCAGCGCCGCGCATTCTGGCCGTGGGCCGACCACGTCGTCTTCTGGGGGGTCTGCCTCGGAGCACTGGCGCTAACGCTGACGCTGCTCTTCGAGCAGGAGCAGTTCCTGCCCGTCATCACGCCGGTGCTCGGCCTCTCGATCCTGACCGGGATCGTGACCCACTCCGCGCGACTGATGGGGGCCGGGCGCGCTGCCAAGGCGTAACGTCGTCTCGCCCTAGGCCGCCATCGTTCTGAAATGAGGACGAACTGGCTGACGACGATTGGCGCAGCCGCGAGGAGAGCAGCACAAGAGTGCCGGCGGGAGCTGAATCCGGCAAATGGTTGTCGGTCGACAGGCAGGGCAGCGGCGTGATGCCTATGCACGTGCCCGAGCGCACTCCCGAGCGACGCCAGGGCGAGGGTTAGCGCCGCCTGCACTCAAACAATGAACCGTCGCATGGACTTCTCCTCGTAGGTCTTGGTCCAGATGCGCGTCCGGTTACGAGACTCCGGGAGCAAGCTGTGGCGGTGCGCCGTGCGGATGCACTGGCCTTGCTGCCCGAGCATTCGATCAGCTCATCACCAAGACGACCCTGCGCCCGGGCGGGCGGATCGGGATCAGCGACACACTCGCTCGATGGTCGTAACGCCACCAGGAGTGGCATTCGGGCCGAACCGGGCAACTCTTACCGCCACCAGCTGGTGATTCGACACGATCGCGCCCAATCCGCGACTATTCCCCTATGAGTTCCACGACCCCCTTCTTCGGCTACCACATGCCCAGCTTCAGCTACCCCGGCGTGGCCGACGAGGCCCGCTTCGACC
>DASWIE010000107.1:0-3674 GCA_036397815.1 Candidatus Limnocylindria bacterium | reverse complement strand
GCGAGGCTCACCGCTCCGCCATGGTTCTCGTTGTCGCCGTCAACCAGCTCGGGGTCCTGCGCGACTGCCGCGACACAGGCGCCATGCTCGGCTCCCGTGACCGGCTCTTCATCGACAACCTCTTCATCGGTCTCGACGACTTCGTCTTCGTCGACAACCTCTTCATCGGTCTCGACGACTTCGTCTTCGTCGACCTCTTCCTCGTCAGGCTGCTCTTCGGGCTCTTCATTGCCGAAGACCAGCTCATGGACGAAGGTGGAGACCTGCTGGCCGCGGTTCGGGTCGTCGTCGACGGGCTTGGCGCCGAAGGCGCTCGAGACGGACAGGGCCAGCAACAGGGCGCCGCCAAGCAGCGCCAGCCAATGCGTTCGGAATCGGGCCATGGGCGATATGTCCTCCCTTGAAGCGCGGCAGGGCAGATGCCGGGCGAAGATGTGGGCGCACACGCGCCCGATAGATGACCCGTCAAGTCTGTCAGCGCCGGAGCGGCCTGGGGGCAGTACATCGGTCCTTTCGCGGGAGGACTTTGCGCTAACCGAGCGGGTATCCTCAGGCCGATGTCCTCGCTGCCGATCAACGACGTCGCCCTCGCCTATGACGAGGCTGGCTCCGGGCACCCGCTCGCGCTGGTTCACGCGGGGATCGTCGACCGCCGCATGTGGGATCCGGTGTGGGATGCATTCGCGGCCCGCTATCGGACCATCCGCCACGACATGCGCGGCTACGGCGAGACGCCGCTGCCCAACGGGCCGCACGCCGCGTGGCGAGACCTGGCTGTGCTCCTGCGCGAGCTGGATGCGGCACCCGCCCACGTCGTGGGCGTCTCAGAGGGAGGCTCCACCTCGATCGCGCTCGCCATCGCGGAGCCGAAGCTGGTCGACCGGCTGGTGCTGGTCGGACCGGGCATGGCCGGCTGGGAGTGGTCCGATGGCCTGCGGGCCACGTGGGCGGAGGAGGAGGCCGCGTACGAGCGCGGCGACCTCGAGGAGGTGGCCTGGATCAACGTCCGCACCTGGCTCGATGGCCGCCGGCCGGCCGAGGCGGTGCACCCCGACCTGCGGCAGGCCGTCTGGGAGATGCAGCGTCACGCGCTCGACCAGGAGAACGACTCCGCCCCGGCCGAGCCACTTGAGCCGCCGATCCGCGAACGGCTGGCGGAGGTGCAGGCGCCGACATTGATCATCGTCGGCGCGCTCGACCAACCGGACATGCTGGGCATCGGGCAGCACCTGGCCGGCGCCATTCCCAACGCGCGGTTGGAGGTCATGTCGGGGGTCGCTCACCTTCCGCCGATGGAGGCCCCGGAGGCCTTCGTGGCGCTGGTCACCGCATTCCTGGAGGCGACCTAGGGTCGGGTTGCCACCAGGGGTGGCATTACGACCATCGGGCGGTCGAATTTTGGACCGATGATCCCGTTCGTTCGTCGGGATGCCACCGTGGGTGGCCAAACGACCATCGGCGTGGTCGATTTGGGCGGCTCGGCACCGCTCGATCGCCACAATGCCACCGGGGGTGGCAAGGCCGATCGCGGACGAGCTGGTCCTAGGGCGTGACCTCGACGGGAACCGCATCCGGCGCGTCACTCCGCTGGAGCTGGGCCAGGACGACCCCCGCCACCACCAGCCCGCCGCCCCACAGCTGCAGCGCCTCCAGCTCCTGTCCGAGCAGGAGCCAGGCGAGCGCCGAGGCGAAGACCGGCTCGGTGGTGGCCGCGATCCCTGCCACCGCCGCCGAGATGACGCGTACCGCGCTGACCGCCAGGAGGAAGGGGATGAGGGTGCCGACGATGCCGACCCCCAGCACGCGCAGCACGATCTCGGGGTCCGCGAGCATCTCGACCGGCCAGTCCCACCACGGCAGGAGCACGCCCCACAGCACGGCGGCCACGGCAAACCCCACCGTCAGCACGGTCGCCGGATGTGCACCGCGACGACCCGCCGCCTCCGCGCTCAGCAGGTACCCGGCGAACGAGATCGCCGCGCCGATGCCGGCCGCCACGCCCAGCCCATCCAGGCTCGCAACGCCGCGGTAAGCGCCGCTCACCAGGACCGCGCCGGCCAGGGTCAGGGCACCGGCCAGCCAGACGACGCGCGAAGGCACCACGCCCGCCGTGACCGCGACGAGCACCAGCACCAGCACCGGGGCCGTGTACTGCAGCGAGATGGCGACGCCAACCGCCAGCCGATCGATGGCCGTGTAGTAGGACCAGTTGACCGCTACCAGCGCCACGCCGAAGAGCCCGATCGCCGGCAGCGTGGCCGCCGGAGGACGGATCAGGTCCCGCCGGGCGAGCAGCAGGTAGGCGAGGAGGGGGATCCCGGCGACAGCGATGCGAGCCTCCGCCATCCGCTCCGGCGGGACGCCGCGCTCAAACGCTCCCTTGGCGAAGATGGCGGCCAGTCCCCAGCAGAACGCGGCCAGCACCACCCCCAGGGTGGCGAGGATGATCGCGCGGGAGTCCGGCGCGCTTCGCTCCTGCGTCAATCAGGCAGCATGCCGCGCAGCCGCAGATAGGTGGCCGTCGAAGCGGGCCGGCCGAGGAAGTCCGAGACCAGCTGGTCGCCGGATCGCGACCCGTTCGGCTCCAGCACGGCGCGGCGATACTCGGCCCCCACCTCCGGCGACGTGATGCCCTCGCGCACGAAGCGGCCCCACATGTCGTCGCCGATCACCTCGGCCCATAGGTAGCCGTAGTAGCCCGCGTCGTAGCCGCCCATCACGTGCCCGAAGCCGGCTAGCATGAAGGTGCCCTCCGGGTAGGGAAACTGGGTCACAGCGTGGCTGCGACGGATCGCCTCGTCGATGTCCAGCGGCTGCTCGCTGGCGTGCAGCGCCAGGTCCATGGTCCCGAAGAAGACCTGCCGCGTGCCGCGCAGCCCCACGTTCATGTAGCGGCTGCCGGCCATCCGCTCGACCAGGTCGCTGGGGATCGGCTCGCCGGTCCGGTAATGCCGCGCGAAGCGCGCGAGCACGTCCGGCTCCCAGACCCAGTGCTCCATGATCTGGGAGGGAGCCTCCACGAAGTCCCACTCGGTCTCCCCGGCGCCGAATCGCGTGAACTCGGAGCGGGTCAGGCTCATGTGCAGGATGTGGCCGAACTCGTGGAAGAGCGTCTCGACCTCGCCCCCCGGCCCGTGGCGCAGCAGGCTGGGGCGGTCGCCGGAGGGCGGCGTGAAGTTCGCCACGATGGCGTTCACCGGACGCACGTCGCTGCCGTCGGCCCGTCGGTGCCCGATCACCACCGGAAACGCGGCCGCGTGCCCGTACTTGCCCTCGCGCGGGAAGAAGTCGGCGTAGAAGTGGGCGAGCGACTCGCCTGAAGCCCGGTCCAGGATCTCGAACAGCTGGACCGATGGGTGCCAGGCCCCCGCCTTGGGGACGCGGCGATACTCGAGCCCGAACACCTCGCCGGTGAGGGCGAACATGCCGTCGATCACCTGGTCGAGCGCCAGGTACTCACTGACCGCGTTCTGGTCGACGCCGTGCTCCTCGCGCGACTGGCGCGTGTCGTAATGGAGCCAGTCCCAGGCCTGGACCGATCCCTCCTCGCCGGCGGCCGCGTGCATCTGGTTCAGCTCACCAAGCTCGCGCTGGGCGGCCTCCACCAGGTGCGGCACGAGCTCCTCGTAGAAGGCGCGCACCCGTTCCGGGGTGGCGGCCATCTTGACCTCCAT
>DASWIE010000106.1:0-4049 GCA_036397815.1 Candidatus Limnocylindria bacterium | reverse complement strand
GTCGTGGTGTTGGCGCTGCGGCTGATGCAGGCGCCGATGGAGACGGACGCCCGGCGTCCCAGGCTGCCGCCCGGTCAGACCGACTGAAGGTCCAACTCCAACTCGCGTCGGCAGAAGATGGGTATGGTCGTTAGTAAGGCCCCGACACTACGGCTGGCTGAACATGCCGGCGTAGCGATCACGACCCGACCGGCTCGAGGACGACCACCGGGATCTCGCGCTGCGTCTCGGCGGCGTAGCGTGGATACATCGAGTTCCAGGCGCTGATCCGCTCCCAGAGTCCCTCGCGCTCGGAGCCATCGGCGAGCCGGGCACGGATGGGCTGTCGCCGGCCGTCGACCACGATCTCCGCCTCGGGTCGCGCCGCGAGATTGAGCCACCAGCTCGGATGCCGGTCGCTACCTGCGTTCGACGCCACGACCACGTACCGTCCGTCGTCGGCCAGGTAGTTGAGCAGGGTCACGCGCGGCTCGCCGCTTCGGCGACCGGTGGTATGGATCGCGAGGGTCCCGTCACCCGCCGCCCGCTCACCTGAGATCCGGTAGGCGAACCGATGCAGATGCCAGAGGCTCTGCATCGTCATCCGTCGGAGCGCGCCCGCCACGGCCCCATTATCGGCCCAGGCTACATCTCGTGCGCCGATGCCCTGCGGCCGATCATGATCAGTCCGCTCAGCAGCATCAGGACGGCGATGGCGACCATGCCGGCGTCCGCTTCCATGCCCATCATCGAGCTCCCCATCCCGAGCAGCCATTGATCGAGGAGCATGATGGCGGCCCATACGACCATGAGCGATCCGCTCGTTCGACCGAGCCGGTCCGCGGCTGGGGTCAGGAGGACGATGCCATGCACCAGGACGATGATGCCGATGCCCAGCATGATCCAGCCGCCGATGCCGAGCGCGGCATCGGGATCCGTCCTCATCGGCGCGCCCATGACCGCAAGCAGGGCCGAACCGATCGCGTAGATGCCCGACACGATGGCGATCGAGCTGGCGTAGAGGCGCGTGGCCGATGCCATGCCGCGCAGGGTACACGCTCATAGGTGGAGGATGACTGTGGCGTCGGGTCTCTGACTGTTGAGCCGAGTCCCGGCCCTCCGTTCGAGTATTAGGTCGCGCCGATAGCGTTGGCGCGACCCGTGTACGGCTCACCCAAGTCTGAAGTTGTGGCTTGTCGAGCTGGTCTCGCGGCCACGGAACAAACCGCCGCCGGCCACGGGACTCCGGATATTCGGAAGCACTGGACGGCCCGAAGTCGCGTCAGGCTGACCCGGCCGCCCACGCGGGCCGTGGCCGTCAGCAGCAGCCTGTAACTGACCACGTATGGAACTCGCTGCCCGGTGTCAATCACCACCCTAAAGGAGGAGCTCGATGCGGAAGAGTTTGGCCATCCTGATCGCAACCATCGCCCTGTTACTGGCGAGCGCCGTCCCGGTCTCCGCGCACGCGCCCTGCAACGACGTGAATGAGGATGGTTCGCCGTCGGGGCGAGAGTACGCAGAGTTCCACGTCGCCGAAATGGCGAAGCTGGGCAACATCGGCGGCGACGGCCACGTTCCCGGCACACACCGAGGATTCTCGCTCTGCCTTGGCGTTCACTGATCTCAGCCTCATCTCGCACCGGGGCGGTGCCTGTGGCCCGCCCCGGTAGTGTGGTGCGTCTTCTCTTGTGCACCGCGCGGTTCGAAGGGGTCTGATCCCCGGATAGCGCAGCTCGGCGGTCGGACGCCGCTGGGAATTGGGAGCAAGATCGCGGTCCAGGGCTCATTTCCCGCCTGACCGCGGATCGCTTTCCCTCGCTCACACGGCCCGCCTGAGCGCCTGACGGCCATTCGCCGGCCCAAGCCTCCGGCTCCGAGGGCGCGGGCGTTCACGCCCGACGTGGTCGCACACTCCCGCGTTCATGATCGCCGAACTCGAGACGAGACGGGGGCCGCTCTACTTCGGACACGGGGGATCCTCCGGGCTTCGTGTCGAGCGCGGCCGGGTCGGGAGGCTGTGCGGGCCGTTTGTCGCCGGCCAGCAACGGCAGCTCGGCGAGCGCCCGCCGACGCGCGGCGCGCAGCAGTGGGAGACGATCGGGGAGCAGCCGGACTGGGCGCCCGGTATCGAGCAACACCTGCCGCGCCAGGGCGTGGAGCGTCCTGACCTCGATGGTCCACCGCGCCGGGCACGTGCGGCGCGAGCCGGCTGGCGATGACGATCGCTTACCAGCTCGTGCGGGCATGACATCCGGAAGCGCCTTGGCGCACCATGGACCGATGGCCCTCCGCCAAGCTCTCCTCTGCCTGCTGCTCGCCGTCGCCGCTCCCATGGTGGCGCCGGCCACGGCCCAGGCGGCGACGACGACCGAGGTGACGCAGCGCTACGAGATCGACGCCACCCTGGACGTCGCCAGCGGCCGCCTCGATGCGATCCAGACGCTGACCGTGACGAACGAGGCGGCCTTCGACATCGACCACGTCAACCTGTCGGTCATTCCGCGCGCGCTCGGCTATCTGACCATGGACGCGGCCGTCACCGTCGACGGGGCCGAGGTCGAGACGTCGTGGACGACCAGCATCAACCTGCGCGTGCCGCTCACAGAGCGCCTCGGGCCCGACGAGACGGCCACCATCCGCGTGCCCTTCCAGCTCAACGTCGGCACGAGCGCCGGGGCCTTCACCGCGCGGCTGAGCCGCGAGAACGGGGTGATCACCTTTGGCCAGTGGTTCCCGATCCTTTCGCGGGAGCACGAGGTGCACGGCATCGGCGATCCGCAGATCTCATACACCGCCGAGTCGATCCGGCTGGAGCTGACGACGACATCGGCGCTCGGCCGCGATGCCGTGGCCTGCCCGGGGCTCGTCAGCGCGCCGGAGGTCAGCGGGACGAGCTGGGTGTGCCACGCGGACGACGTCCGCGACTTCTCCTTCGCGGTCAACCCGAACTTCCGGCTGACCACGCGCAGCGTCGGCGAGACCACCATCCGGGTCTACACCGAGACCGTCGCGGGCGGGGTGACTGCCGACAAGGCGCAGGCGGCCCTCATCGGCCTCAACCAGGCGTACGGGGCCTATCCGTGGCCCGACCTGGTGGTGGCGGAGGTCGGCTCTGCCGGGGGCTTCAGCATGGAGTACCCGCGCGCGATCCACCTGACGCGCTCCAAGGTGACCGATACGTACGTGATCTACCACGAGGTCGCGCACCAGTGGTTCTACGCCCAGCTGGGCAACGACCAGCTGCTGGAGCCGTGGATCGACGAGGCGTTCGCCGACTTCTCGGCTCGCTACCTGATGGGGGTCGGCGTACGCCACTGCTCGACGCGCGGCGTCGACAGCTCGGTGTTCGCGTGGGAGGCGGGACCGATCTCCGGCGGCGACTGGTCGAGCTGCGATGGCTACTTCCACACCGTCTTCAACAAGGGGAACGAGTTCCTCAACGTCGTTCGCGCATCGATGGGCGACGAGGAATTCTTCGCCGCGCTGCGCGAGTTCCTGGACCACAAGCGCTATGGCTTCGTGACCGCGCAGGATCTCCTCGAGCACCTGCGGGCGGAGACCGATGCCGACCTGGTGCCGATCTACGAGCGGTATCTGACCGAGTACCAGGAGCCAATCTCGGCGCATCGGCTGAGGAGCCCGGCACGGCTCGGGTCCTTCCGGCCGGAGTGAGAGTGCTAGAGCGCAGAGTCATCGAGCCGGGTGGCGTCGCCCAGCTGGCATCAGCCTGGCGCGCGCTGGCCGAGCGATCGGCTCGCTCACCGTTCGAATCGCCCGCCTGGCTGCTGCCGTGGCTTCGGCATTACGGCTCGGCGTGGCGGCCCCGCCTGGTCACCTGGTGGCGGAGCGGCGAGCTGGTTGCCGTCGCTCCCGTCGCCTGGCGCCGCCGCCGGGGCCGCGGCATTCCGTACCGGGAGCTGACGTTCTGGGGCCGGACCGACACGCCGCTTCGGGGCTGGGTTGACGTCCTGGCGGACGCCGACGTGGCGGTCGAGGTCGCGGCGGACTTCACCGCCTGGCTCGAGGCGGCCGACCAGGACTGGGACCTGTTCAACTACCTCCACCTC
>DASWIE010000105.1:0-13785 GCA_036397815.1 Candidatus Limnocylindria bacterium | reverse complement strand
TGATCTCGACCACAACTTCCTTCATGAACTGGGGGACGACGATCTTGAACTCGTCGTCGGCGAAGCTCATGCGCTCCTGCTCCATGATGCCGATCTCATGCTCGGCGGCCTTCGGGTAGTGCGTGCGGATCTGGACGCCGTAGCGGTCCTTCAGCGGCGTGATGATACGGCCGCGGTTGGTGTAGTCCTCCGGGTTGGCGCTGGAAACGAGGAAGACGTCCAGGTTGAGGCGGATCTGGTACCCGCGGATCTGGATATCGCGCTCTTCCATGATGTTAAACAGACCGACCTGGATGCGCTCTGCAAGGTCCGGCAGCTCGTTGAGGGCGAAGATGCCGCGGTTGGTGCGCGGCAGCAGCCCGTAGTGGATCGTCAGCTCGTCGGAGAGGTAGCGGCCCTCGGCCACCTTGACCGGGTCCACCTCGCCGACCAGGTCGGCGATGGTGATGTCCGGCGTCGCCAGCTTCTCGCCGTAGCGGTCCTCGCGGGCGAGCCACGCGACCGGGGTCTCGTCGCCGCGCTCGGCGACCAGGGCCCGCGCATACGGGCTGACGGGCAGCAGGGGGTCGTCGTGCAGCTCCGCCCCGGCGACGACCGGCAGCCACGCGTCGAGCAGGCCGATGAGCGAGCGGGCGATCCGGCTCTTCGCCTGGCCACGCTCCCCGAGCAGGATGATGTCTTGGCCGGCCAGCACCGCGTTCTCGATCTGCGGCAGCACGGTGTCGTCATAGCCCAGGATGCCCGGCATCAACGGCTCGCCGCCGCGCAGCCGGGCGACGAGGTTGGCGCGCAGCTCCTCCTTCACGGTGCGCGGCCGATAGCCAGAGGCGCGCAGCTCGCCCAGCGTGGTGATGGTCGGACGCTCGGTCATGCGGTTGCTCCTTCGACGGGCAGGCTCGGGTAGTCGACGAGCGCCGAGGCGACCGCCGGGGGCTCACAGATACCGCGCTCCGACAGGCTGGCGAGGAACTCGGCACGCCCGGCCAGCTCGTCCTCCAGCGCGTCGGGGGTCAGGCCGAGGCTGCCGGCCAGCATGGCGTACGCAGCGGGCTCGTGGATGAGTGGCCGCCTGGCGCGTCCCCCGTCGTCGGGCAGGGTTGGTGGAACGGGGTAGCGCTGGGCGCCGGTCAGGCTCGGCGAGCGCTCGCCGTCGATGGCGGCCAGGCGCACCGGCGCCAGGGCACCGTCTGCATCGATGCGCAGGTGCCAGGCCTCCTCGCAGCGGCGGTACATGCCCGACGGGGTGCGATAGGCGGAGAACTGCAGGTAGGTCGTCATGCCGGCCAGGTCGGCATCGGTCGCACCCAGCTCGCTGCGGAGCGTGCCGAGCGCCTCGTCGAGGGTGTCGGCGTGCATCGTCGCGCCGATCCCGTAGCCGCTGCCGGCGAGCTGCAGGGCGGTAAGCGCGTTCGGGCCCCAGACATAGATGGGCAAGTGGTCGCTCATCTCGTTGATGAGCATGTAGCCCCGATCGGGCCCGACCTCATCGGTCCAGCTGACATCGCGGCGCCAGCCGCGCAGGAAGATCCCGACCGTCTGGTGCGGCAAGAGGTCGACCAGGGCCGAGAGGGTGGTCGTCTTGCCGGCCATCGGCGCCTCCGACGAGAGCATCACGCCCCGTCGGCGGCTGACCACCGCCCACAATGTCGCCATCAGCCGGGCGTCGAGGCTCCCGCTCTCAACGATCTCGACCACGCTCATCGGCCGCGGCAGGCTCCAGTGATAGCCCCACCAGCCCTCGGGGAAGCGGCCGTACCAGTCGAGGAGCGCGCGGTCCATGGTGGGGCCACGGTACGCGGCGGCCGAGCAGGGTGCAACCGGCCACCACGGCTATGATGCGCGCCATGTCCGACCCGGAGGCACCCCAGCCCGAGCCGATGCTGCGCGGCGAACGGGTCTGGCTGGGCGCCACCGACAAGGAGCACATCGTCGCCGACGGGGCGTGGCTGAGCGACGCCGAGATCGGCCACTTCATGGGGATCAAGTCGCCGATCAGCCGCGACGGGGCGACCCGCTTTGCCGAGGAGTTCATGGCGCAGGCGGGCAAGACGGTGTTCCCCTTCAACATCTCGCTGCTGGCCGACGATCGGCGCATCGGCGGCGCGGTCCTGCGCGACGTCGACCGCGAGAACGGCAGCGCCGAGGTGGCCATCTTCATCGGCGATCGGCGCTTGCTGGGCCAGGGCCTGGGGACCGATGCGCTCAACTGCCTGGTCGACTTCGGCTTCGGCGAGCTGCGGCTGGAGCGGACCTACCTGCACGTGTTCGACTACAACGAGCGCGCCCGTCGTTCCTACGAGAAGGCCGGCTTCCAGACCGATGCGATCCTGCGCCACGCGCGGTTCCATCGCGGTGTGCACCACGACGTCCACGTCATGTCGATTCTCCGGGGGCAGTGGCTCGCCCTCGAGCGCCGCCGCGCGTGGGAGCCCGCGGCCCAGACCTAGCCCCGCGTGCCCGGCAGCGCGATCGCGAAGGTCGTCCCGTCCGGGCCGGTTCGTTCGACGCTGATGGCTCCGCTGTTCGCGGCCAGCAGCTCGCGCGCGATGGTCAGCCCGATCCCGCTGCCGCCGCGCGGCTCGGCCCCGGCACGAGCCGGGTCGGCTCGGTAGAACCGCTCGAACACGTGAGGCAGGTCTTCCGTGGCGATTCCGCTGCCGGCGTCGGCGACACGGATGATGACGCTGGACGGGGTCGCCTCCGCGCTGACGCGGACCGTCGCGCCGGGCAGTGAGTGCTGCGCCGCATTCGTCAGCACGTTGCGGAGCGCGCGGCCGACCTGGGTGACGTCCACCTCGACCGCCAGCGGTGGGGCCTCGGCCACCGCCAGCTCCACGCCCCGCTCGCGGAAGAGCGGCTCCAGCGTCTGCCGCGCCTCGGCCAACAGGTCGGCGACCGTGATGCG
This sequence comes from Candidatus Limnocylindria bacterium, assembly GCA_036397815.1. GTDB lineage: Bacteria > Chloroflexota > Limnocylindria > QHBO01 > QHBO01 > DASQFY01. The sequence continues at coordinate 10,880 of DASWIE010000105.1, read as the reverse complement.
CACGACCCGCCGCTGGAGGACGGCGCCCTCGACGTCGACCAGCTCACGCAGCTGCACGATCACCCCGCTCATTGCGCCGGCCGCGGCGCGTGCGCGCTCGAGCTGCTCTCGATCGGCCGGGACCACCCCGTCGACCATCGCCTGCAGCTGCGATTCCAGGACGGTCGCCGGCGTGGCGAGGTCGTGTGCCATGTCGCTCGCCGCGCGGCGTCGCAGCGCCTCGGAACGTTCCAGGCGTGCTGCCATGGCGTTGAAGGCTTCGGCAAGCTCGGCCGACTCCCGGTCCGACCCGCCGGCCGCCCGCGCGGCCAGGTCCCCCGCACCGAGCCTTCGGGCGGCCGCCGCAACTTCGCGCAGCGGGCGGGTGAGGCGGTCCGAGAGGACCGCGGCCACGGCGATCAGGGCGAGCACCGCCAGCACGCCGGCGATCAGCAGGGTCGCGTTGAAGACCCGCAGGAAGGCCTGGTCCGCGCTGGGAACCAGGAGGGCCAGCGTGAGCCCGCCGCCGCCGGGGATCGGCTCCTCGATCCGGTCCGACTGCGCGCCGGGCGGCAGCTGGCCGCGGGCCGCCAGCACTCGGCCCTCGGCGTCGATCAGCTCCGCCCGCCCGCGAATGGCGAGCGCCACCCGCTGCAGCTGCATCTCCGCGAACCGGCGCCCGCGCGGCGTGTCCAGGTTCACGTCCGCCAGCGACCCGGCCGCGATCGTCAGCCGCTCGCGCTGCACGGCGGTCAGCTCCTGCTCGAGCGAGCGGCTCACCAGCCGGTTGACCGCCACCCCGGTGACGAGCAGGACGGCGAGCACTGCCACCGAGAGGAGCAGCGCCAGCCGGATGGAGAGCGGCTGGCCGCGCGGCCGTGTGCTCATGCGGGATCCCGGCGCGCCACCAGGCGGTAGCCGGTGGTCGGGATCGTCTCGATAAGCCACGGCGCTCCCGCGTCGTCGCCGAGCTTCTTGCGCAGGTTGGCGACGTGGACGTCGACCACCCGCTCGTACACCTCCTCGGGCCGACGGGCCACGGCCACCAGCAGCTGCTCGCGGGTGAGGACCGCGCCGGGCCGGCGTGCCAGGGCCACCAGCAGCGCCGTCTCGCCCGGGGTGAGGCGGCCGGCCGCGCCATCGGCCAGGGTGTAGCGTCGCGAGCTCGGGTCGAGCACCAGCCGTCCCTCGGCCAGCGAGAGGATCGCTTCGTCGGCTGGGAGCGACGCCCGTGTTCGGCGCAGGATCGCCGCCACCCGGGCGGTCAGCTCGTGTGGATTGAACGGCTTGCCGAGGTAGTCGTCAGCCCCCAGCCGCAGGCCGGCGATCCGCTCCGCGTCCGAGCGCTTCGCGCTGGTGATCAGGACCGGGACGTCGCCGGCCTCGCGCATCGCCTCGAGCACGACTTCGCCCTGCATGCCGGGCAGCATGAGATCGAGGATCACGAGATCAGCACCATCGGCATCGAACGCCGCGAGGGCGGCCGTTCCATCGCCGACATCGGTCACCCGATGGCCCTCCCGCTCGAGGTAGAGCCGCAGCAGCTCGCGCAGGCGCGGCTCGTCCTCCACGACCAGGATCCGCGCGCTCGTCATGCCGCGCATCGTAGCCATGCGGCAGTTCAGACGATGTCAAGACCGATGGGCACGATCTTGACCCGATCTTGACCGCCAGTACGGATGCTGGAGCTCGCGATCAGTCTCCAACCCGATCACGAGAGGACATCGACCGATGAAGACCATGAAGACGCTTGGCCTGGCGGGCGGCCTGGTCACCGCCGCGCTGGTGGGCGGCACGCTGATCAGCGCTGTCGCGGCAGCTCCGGCCTCGCCCTCCGGCACGACCACGACGGGCGACGCCCAGGAGGTGGACGCGGCCGCCTACTGCCAGACCTGGAAGGACGCGTTTGCCGCCGAGCTCGGCGTGTCGGCCGACGACCTCGTCCCGGCGGCAAAGGCGGCAACCATCGCCGCGATCGACGCCGCGGTTGCCAACGGCGACCTGCCGGAGGACATCGCTGCGCGCATGAAGGAGCAGGTCGAGAACGCCGATGGCGACGGATGCCGTCTGCTGGGCGCGGGCTTCCACGCCTGGGGACGCCACGCGGCACGAGCCGACTTCCGCCTCGACTGGGTAACCGCGGCCTCGGAGGCGCTGGGCATGGAGCCGGCTGAGCTGACCGGTGCGCTGCGTGACGGCGACTCGCTGCGGCAGATCGCCCAGGACCAGGGCGTCGATTACGAGGTGGTCAGCCAGGCGATCCTGGACGCCGCCAAGGCCGACCTGGACGCCCTCGTCGAGGCGGGCAAGATCACCCAGGAGCGCGCCGACGAGCGGCTCGCAAACCTGGAGCAGGCGCTGCAGTCGAACCAGTTCCCGCCGCTCGGCGGAAGGCACGGACCGGGCCCCGGCGACCGGGAGGGCCAAGGCGAGGCCAGCTGACCCATTCCAACCCTTCGAGCACGAGCCCGTCCCGCGGTGAGCGGGGCGGGCTCCTTCGTTTCAAGCCGCGCGCGGCGGTATGAAGCCGACCATCAGCGCATCGGTCACCGGCTCATAGCCGATCGCCTGATAGATCTTGTTGGAGGTCGGGTTGGCGAGGTCGGTGTAGAGGAAGCAGAAACGGCGGCCCTCATCCAGCATCGCCTGGCTGACCGTGGCGGTGAGCGCGCTGGCGTAGCCGTGACCACGAAACCGCGGCGGCGTGTAGACGGGGCCGATCCTGATACCGTTCGGCGTCGCACCACCCACGCCCACGAGGGAGACCGGTTCGGCGTCCTCCCACAGGAAGATCCGGCGTCCGACGCCGGCGAGCGAGTCGTCGACCGTTTCCGCCACCTGCTCCGCGGGGGAGTGCTCGGGCAGGGCCTCGCGCTCGAAGGCGACGATCCACTCCACCACGAGGTCGCGATCGGAGACCGCCGCCGGACGGACGATGCCCCGGGTCGGGCGTGGCGCGACGACGCGCCGCAGTCGGAAGATGCGCTCCTGCAGCTGGACCTCCCACCCATCGCCGGTCCGCTCGGTCCAACGCTCCGCGAAGGCCTGCACCGCCTCGGGCGGGCCGACGACGCCGGGAAGCTCTTCGCCCGCCAGCCCATCGGCCAGCGCCTCGACGGCAACGGGCTCATCGACCTCGGAGAGGACCAGGTTGCGCGGAGGGGTCCGCACGGCGGCGGCCACCACGCGCATTCTGTCGGTGACCGTGGCAAGGAGCGGAGGCGCATCGTTGGCGGGTCCAGGTTCGTCCTGCAGCCATCCGGCGATGCCGAGGATCAGGTTGTGCTCCGCCTCTCGCGCCTGCAGGTACGCGCCAGCCGTCGCAAGAAAGTCACTCGGACTCGCGTAGCGGTCGAGCCGGAGCCGCGGCACCGGAGCCATCGGTCCACCCCGTGGGTTGAGTAGGCTTATGAGCATACGAAGCAGGGGCAACCGATGACGAAGATCGGCTACGCGTGCATGCTCGAGCAGTTCCACCCAACCGACCTGCTCGACTGGGCGGAGCAGGCCGAGGCGGCCGGATTCGATGCCGGCTTCCAGGTGAGCGAGCACTTTCAGCCCTGGACGCCACAGCAGGGCCAAGCCGCCTTCGCCTGGGCGTTCATGGGCGCGCTTGGCCAGCGCACGTCGCTGCCGTTCGGGACCGCGGTGACCTGCCCTGGCTTTCGCTACCACCCGGCCGTGATCGCCCACGCCGCCGCCACGCTGGGAGCGATGTATCCGGGTCGCGTCTGGCTCGGGCTGGGCGCCGGCGAGGCGCTGAACGAGCACGTCATCGGCGGCGAGTGGCCGGAGGTTGCGATCCGGAGCGCGATGCTGTTCGAGGCGATCGAGGTGATCGCCAAGCTCTTCACTGGCAAGGTCGTGAAGCACGATGGCGAGTACTTCACGCTCGAATCCGCGCGCCTCTACACCCGCCCCGAGCAGCCGGTGCCGATCTACGTGGCCACCGCCGGCCCGGTCAACGCCAAGCGCACCGGGAAGTACGCGGACGGGATCATCACCGTCGGCGCCACCGACGAGAAGATCCAGATGCTATGGGACAAGTTCGGCGAAGGGGCCCGCGAAGCGGGCAAGGATCCGGGTGCCATGCGCTCACAGCTGCAGATCCATGTCTCGTGGGCGCCGAGCCAGGAGGAGGCGGAGCACAACGCCCTGGTCGAGTGGCCGAACGGCGGGATGCCATTCCCGAAGCAGGACATCCGCAACCCCGAGGACTTCGAGAACATGGCGAAGCTGGTGCGCATCGAGAACTTCGCCAACCGGATGCTCATCAGCGCCGACCTGGACGAGCACGCTGCGCAGATCCAGAAGTTCGTCGACATGGGCTTCGACGAGATCTACGTGCACAATGTCGGGCGCAGCCAGACGGCCTTCATCAAGGCCTTCGGCGAAACGGTGCTACCCGCTCTACGACTTACGTAATCGCGAACCAGGCGCGAACGCGGGCGGTGATCTCGACCTCGCCGGTCGCGATCTCGGTCGGGGCGGCCTCGGTGCTGGCGGCGCGCAGCATGACCATGCCACGCGGAACCGGCATTCCGCCCTCCTCCTCCTCGATGCGCAGGGGCTCGCCGAGCCCCACGCCCGCAGCCGAGGCCAGCGCCTCCGCGCGGCCGCGCGCCGCGGCCACCGCACCGGCCAGCGCCTCGCGTGAGGCCGCGTCCGGATCGGCGAGCTCCATCGAGGTCCCGTGCACCCGCGTCGCGCCGCCACCGACCAGCTCGTCGAGGATCGTGCCGAGGAGGTCGATGTCGCCTACGCGGATCGTCATCGGCCTGGCGGCCTCGAAGCCGGTGACCTTGCCCCCGCCACGGCTGTAGTCGTATCTCGGCTGCACGACGAGCGACGGCGCCTGGACATCGGCATCGGGCAGCCCGAGCTCACGCAGCCGGGTCAGGATGGCCGATGCGCGCCGATTCGCCTCGTCACGAGCGGCCGCCGGCTTCCTGTCCTCGACGGTGACCGACAGCGAAACCACGGCGAGATCCGGCACGCGACGCACCGTCGCCTCGCCGCTCGCGACGACTGCCCTCTCGATCGGATCTGCCATTGCTGCTTACTCCACCGCCTCCCAGACCGAGGCGATTCCCTGTCCGACGCCGATGCACATGGTGGCCAGCCCGTGCCGGGCGCCGCGCCGCCGCATCTCGTGGAGGAGCGTCGCCACCAGGCGTGCCCCGGATGCTCCCAGCGGATGCCCGATCGCGATCGCGCCCCCGTTGACGTTCACCTTCGCAGGATCCAGCCCAAGCTCGCGAATGCACGGAATGGCCTGCGCGGCGAATGCCTCGTTCAGCTCGACCAGGTCGAGCTCATCGGCGGTCAGCCCGGCGCGCTCGAGCGCCTTGCGGCTGGCCGGGATCGGTCCCAGGCCCATGGTGGCCGGATCGACGCCGGCGACCGCGGACGACACCAGGCGGGCGATCGGCCACAGCCCCAGCTCGCGAGCGCGCGCCTGCGAGGTGACCAGGACGGCGGCCGCGCCATCATTGATGCCCGATGAGTTGCCGGCGGTGACCGAGCCGGACGCGTCGCGCTTGAACGCTGGCTTCAGGGCGGCGAGCTGCTCGGGCGTGGTCTCAGGCCTTGGATGTTCATCGCGCTCGAAGGTCGTCGTCTCGCCCCGCTTCGTCCCCGGCACGTCGATCGGCACGACTTCGTCAGCGAAGCGGCCCGCCTCGTGGGCCGCCGCCCAGCGGCGCTGCGACTCGAGCGCGAAGGCGTCCTGCTCCTCCCGACTGACCTCGCAGCGCTCCACGACGTTCTCCGCCGTCTCGCCCATCGAGTACGGGTAGAAGGCCTCCGCCAGCCGCGGGTTGGTGAAGCGCCAGCCAAGGGTGGAGTCGTACAGGGTCTGCTCTCCACGCGGGAACGCGGCGGATGGCTTGGCCATCACCAACGGTGCGCGCGTCATCGACTCGACACCGCCGGCCACGAACAGTTCACCGTCGCCGGCCACGATCGCGTGCGCGGCGCCGATTACGGCCTGCATCCCGCTGCCGCACAGGCGGTTGACCGTCTGGCCCGCAACCTCGACCGGCATGCCAGCCAGCAGCGCGGCCATGCGCCCCACGTTGCGGTTGTCCTCACCGGCCTGGTTGGCGGCGCCGAGGATCACGTCGTCGACCGCGGCGGCCTCGACGCCAGTGCGATCGAGCAGGGTGCGAATGACGTGGGCGGCCATGTCATCGGGCCTGACCTCGCGCAGGGCGCCGCCGTAGCGACCGAACGGGGTGCGCAGCCCATCGACCACGACCGGGATGCGCGCCGGGTCCGTATCGGTCCTGGTCATCCGGCCGATGCTAGCACCGCTACTGGGGCAGGCCTCGCTCCGCGTATTCGTTCTGCTGCTTCGCGCGCTCGAAGATGCGCCGCAGCCGCAGTCCGAGCAGGAAGAAGGTGGCCCCGATGGCGATTGCAGAGACGCCCACCAGCCACAGCAGGCTGAGGATGCCCCGGCATCCGTTGACCCGATGGCGAGGCGGGCCGTAGGATCGCCGGAAAGGCTGCGCCGGGGGGCGCCCGAACCATTGGAGGAGGACCCATCGTGCCCGCCCGCTCGAACCTCGTTCGCCGCGTCCCGGCCATCCTCGCCGCGGCCACGCTGTTGCTCGCCTCATGTACCGGCGCTGAGCCGAATGAGCTCCTGGTCCTCGAGTGGGCAGGCTACGAGGAACCTGACTTTTGGACCGACTTTGCGACCGCGAACCCCGACACCAACGTCGAATTTGAATTCGGCTCCAACGACGCCGAGATCCTGAGCCTGATGCAGGCCGGCAGCCAGTCCGACATCTTCCACTTCTACACCGGCTGGCAGCAGTTCTACGTCGACGAGGAGCTCGTCCGCGAGATCGACGTGAGCAAGCTGACGAACTGGGACGCCGTCCCGGAGGAGATGAAGGCCCTCGGCCAGATCGACGGTAAGCAGTACTACATCCCGTGGGATTGGGGCTTCACCTCGATCCTCTACAACACTGAGCAGGTAGACGATGTCACCAGCTGGGACGTGCTCTTCAACGAGGACTACGCCGGACACATCTCGATGTGGGATGACGGCCCAGGCGCGGTGACCGTCTCGGCCTACATCAACGGCTGGGACGAGACCGCAATCACCGAAGAGCAGCTGACCCAGATCGAGCAGGATTGGAAGGATCAGAAGCCGCTCAACCTGCATTACTGGGACTCCGAGTACGACAACCTCTGCCCCGAAGTGATCAGCGGCGACATTTGGGTCGCCTACGCCTGGCAAGGCTGCTACGCGACGGCGCTCGCGGAAGGCGTCCCGGTCGCCTATGCAGACCCGGTCGAGGGGCGGAACTCGTGGGTCGGGCTGTATGGCATCAGCGCCGAAACGGACAGCTATGAGCTGGCCTTGAAGTTCCTGGACTTGAAGCTGGCTGAGCTGACCTGCAGCAACGCGGTCACGATCTTCTACTACGGCTGCGCCAACTCAGAGGTGATGGCCGGCATCACCGACGAGATCCTGATCGAGGCGTTCAGCATCGACAACCCGGACATCCTGGAGACGACCAGGTTCACGCCGCTGGTCACCGCCGAACAGCGGGACGCGTGGACCGCCATGTGGACGCGGGTCAAGGCGGAATAGGTTCGGGGCGGTGATCGCCCGCTGAAGCCGGCGAGCCGCACGCGATGCTCGGGCGTCGAGGTGCGCTCCGCTTCCTCGCTCTGCCTCCGTACGTGTGGCTCGCCGTCTTCTTCCTCGCCCCACTCTTGCTGATCGTGGCGATCAGCTTCCGGCCCGAGACCGGCCCGATCGACTTCGACGATCCCTGGACCTTCACGATCGCCCAGTACCAGCGCATCCTGGAAACGCCCGCCTACCTGCGCCGCCTCGGGATGTCGGTCGTCGTGGCGCTCGTGGTCGCGACCGCGGCTACAGTGCTCGCCTATCCGATCGCCTACTTCCTCGCCTTCCGCGCCCGGGAGCGGGCGGTCTTTTTCCTGGTTCTGCTGCTCATTCCGTTCGCGGTCAGCTACCTGCTGCGGGTGATGGCCTGGCGCCTGATGCTCGGCGGTGAGGGCGCCATCAACTCGCTCCTGGAGTGGCTGGGCGTGATCTCGGCACCGCTCGACTTGCTCATCTACTCGCCGGTCGCGGTGGTGGTCACCTTGATCTACGTGTGGATCCCCTTCGCGGCCTTGCCTGTCTACGCGGCGCTGCAGCGCATCGAGCGCGGACACCTGGAGGCGGCGGCGGACCTCGGCGCCGGCCCATGGACCCGCTTCGCCCGCGTGACAGTGCCGCTCAGCCTGCCGGGAGCTGTCGCGGCGTTCTTCATGGTCTTCATCCCGACCGTTGGCGAGTACGTGACCCCCTCACTGGTCGGCGGGACCGAGGGCTACATGTACGGCAACATCATCCAGGACTTCTTCAGCCAGGCCGCCAGCTGGGCGACCGGCGCTGCGCTGGCAGTGATCATGCTGCTGCTGACGCTCGCGCTGGTGGCCGTCGCGTTGCGGCTGATCGACGTCCGCCGCCTGGCCTCATGAGCCGGCGCACCTCGGTCGGGATCGGCCGGACCCGGGTTCCGCTCGGACCGGTCTACGGGCTCATGCTGCTCTTTCTCTACTTCCCGATCGCCCTCCTCTTCCTCTTCTCGTTCAGCACCAACACGGTGCTCACCTTCCCGCTGCGCGGCTTTACCGTGGACCGGTACCGGGAGGGGTTCGGAGATGCGGCGCTGCTCGAGGCGGCACGCAACAGCGTGGTCGTCGGCATCGGGGCGGCGAGCATCGCCACCGCCCTCGGGCTCGGAGTCAGCATCGCCGTCAGCCGCTTCCGGTTCCGCGGACGGCTGGGCCTCTTTGCCCTGGCCGGTCTGCCGCTGATCGTCCCGTTCGTGGTCCTCGGCGTCTCGCTCTTCCTGCTCTTCAACCTCGCCGACCTGCCGCGTTCGCTCTTCGCGATCGCGGCCGGACACACGGTGATCGCCCTCCCTTTCGCCACGTTGATCCTGCTGGCGCGCATGGGCGGCCTGGACCCCGCGCTCGAGGACGCGGCCATGGACCTGGGTGCAACGTACCCGGTCACGCTCCGACGGGTGGTCCTGCCGGTGATGGTGCCGACCATCCTCTCGGCCTGGCTCACCTGCTTCATAGTCTCGTTCGACGAGGTCGCGATCGCCCTCTTCCTGGCCGGCGGCGATCCGACCTTTCCCGTCTTCCTTTACGGCCAGCTGCGGTTCGCTCAGCGCCTTCCGGTCCTGATCGCCATGGCGGTCACCCTGACGATGCTGACCGTGACCTTGACGCTGATCGCGTTCCGGCTCGGACGGAGGAAGGAGTAGCGGTTCAGGCGCTTCGGCGGGCGGGGTGCGTGGCCGTCACGGCGTCGAGCAGGCGGCGCGAGGCGAGCGCGACTTCCTCGACCGCCGCGTTGAAGGCGACTTCGTTGGCGGGCGCCGGGCGCCGGTAGCCGCTCACCTTGCGGACGTACTGGAGCGCTGCGGCGCGCACCTCGTCGTCATCGGCGGGAACATCCAGGATGCGGAGGGTCTTGATACTGCGACACATGCGCGCAGTCTAGGCCTCCGGCAGCAGCTCCTCCAGCGAGTCGATGATCCGATCGGCGGCGGAGGCATTGGTCTCGGCAAACTGCGGCACGGCAATGCAGGTCAGCCCCGCCGCCTTGGCGGCGGCGATGCCCGGGGCGGTGTCCTCCAGCGCCAGCGCCTCGCCCGGCGTCACGCCGAGGCGCTCACAGGCGAGGAGATAGAGGTCCGGCGCCGGCTTGGGATGCTGCACGTCGTCGGCGGTGACGATCGCGTCGAACGCATCGGTCAGGCCGGCGGTGTTCAGGGCGGCGTCGACGAGGTTGCGCGACGAGTTCGAGGCGAGCGCCAGCGGCACGCGGTTGCGCAGCCGCTCGACGAGCTCCACGGCACCGGGCCGCGCCGCCACCTCGCGGCGCAGCTCGGCCAGCATCAGGACCCGCAGCTCGTCGACGAGTGCGGCCCCCCGTTCGGGCGGCTCGCCCAGCCGCTCGGCGAAGTACCGCGCAGTGACGTCGAACGAGGTGCCCATCACCGCCAGCGCGTCGGCAATCGTGTAGTCCGCCCCGTGGCGCCGAAACAGCTCGGCCTCCGCCCGCTGCCAGAGGATCTCGGTGTCGAGCAGCAGGCCATCCATGTCGAAGACGACCGCCCGATACCTGTCGCGCAGCAGCCCGCTCACCCGGGAGGCGCGAAGAAGGACTCGCCCCGCTCGGCCATCGAGCGCAGCAGCGGCACGACCCGGTACCGGCCATCCGGCTCGGCGGCGTGCAGCGCCTCGAGCGTGTGCACCACGTGCGAGAGGCCGATCCGCTCGCCCCACTCCAGCGGCCCGCTGGGATAGTTGGTGCCGAGCCGCATGGCGGTGTCCACCGCCTCGGGCGTGGCGACGCCCTCCCCCACCGCCGAGGCGGCCTCGTTCACCAGGGTGGCCAGGATGCGGGCCGCGATCTGCTCGCCCTCGAGGTGGGCGGCGTGCGGGCCCTCCGGCCGCCGCGCGATGCCGGACCACGGCGCTCCGCGGGAGCCATCGGTCCCGTAGTCGTAGAAGCCACCGCCCGTCTTGCGGCCGAGACGCCCCGCCTCCACCAGCGTGCGCTGGATCGGATGGGGGCGGTAGCGCGGGTCGAAGAAGAACTGCTCGTGCACTCTCTGGCTGACGGCCAGGTTGACGTCAAGACCGATGGCGTCGACGAGCTCGAACGGCCCCATGCGGAAGCCGATGCCCCGGATCGCGGCGTCGACCTCCTCGATCCCGGCAGCGCCCTCGCCCACGATGCGCAGCGCCTCGAGGTAGAACGGCCGCGCCACGCGGTTGACGATGAAGCCCGGCGTGTCGGCGGCCAGCACCGGGGTTTTGCCGAGGCGTCGCGCGAGGGCGGCAAC
>DASWIE010000104.1:0-21663 GCA_036397815.1 Candidatus Limnocylindria bacterium | reverse complement strand
CGACGAGGAGGGCCGCCGGCTGGCGGCGTCACTGACCGATGCGGAGGCTGACGAGCCCCTCGATCCGGCGATCCCGATCGTGCTCTTCCCGGACGGAACCTCGCTGCGCGACCCGACCACCCGCCAGATCGCGGAGAAAGTCGGCCTCCAGACGCGCGCCGCGCTGCCCTTCTACGACCTGGTGATCGTGGGAGGGGGGCCGGCCGGCCTGGCGGCCGCCGTGTACGGGGCGAGCGAGGGGCTCAAGACACTCTTGATCGAACGAGAGGCGCCCGGCGGTCAGGCCGGAACGACCAGCCGAATCGAGAACTACCTCGGTTTCCCGGCGGGCCTGACCGGCGGAGACCTTGCGCGCCGCGCGCTCGCCCAGGCGCGCCGGCTCGGCGCCGAGATCCTCTCGCCGCAGGAGGTGAGCGGGATCCGTCGCGAGGACCCGTATCGAGTCGTGGCGCTGGCCGAGGGCTCCGAGATCAGCTGCCAGACGGTGGTGGTCGCGACCGGCGTCAGCTACCGGCAGCTCGAGCTGCCCAGAGCCGCCGAGCTGGCCGGCGCCGGGATCTACTACGGCGCCGCGACCACCGAGGCGGTCCTCTATCGCGACGCCGAGGTCGGAGTGGTCGGCGGCGGCAACTCGGCCGGCCAGGCGGCTGTCTACCTGTCGCGCTATGCCAAGCGGGTCCTGCTCATCGTGCGCACCAGCGAGCTGTCAGGCATGAGCCAATACCTGATCGAGCAGATGGCCGCGATCCCGATCATCGAGCTGCGCCTCAGCTCGTCGGTGACCGAGGTGCGCGGCGAGAAGCACCTCAGCGGCGTGACCGTCACCGGTCCCGAGGGGCCGGAGGAGATGGACCTAGCCGCGCTCTTCGTCTTCATCGGGCAGCAGCCGCGTACGGAATGGCTGGAGGGCACGGTGATGCGGGAACCCGCCGGCTTCGTCCTCTCCGGAACGGCCCTGATACAGGATGGCAAGCCACCCACCGGGTGGGGCCTCGACCGCGAGCCATTCCTGCTGGAGTCGAGCCTGCCCGGCGTCTTCTGCGCCGGCGACGTGCGCTATCGCTCCGTCAAGCGGCTCGCCAGCGCCGTAGGCGAGGGCGCCATGGCTGTCCAGTTCGTGCACCAGTACCTGGCCGAGATCTAGACCGATGTCGACGGACGTGCTGCGCCAGACGCCACTCTTCGCCGGGCTCGACGATGCCAACCTGGAGCGCCTGGCGGCCACGACTGAGCCGATGCGCGTTCCGGCGGGCGAGCTCCTGATCCGCGAGGGCGATCCGGGCGACTCGATGTACGTGGTCACGTCGGGCGAGCTCGAGGTCACCAAGCGGGCCGGCGCCAGCGAGCTGCCGCTGGCGCGGGTCGGGCCGGGAGCGATCCAGGGCGAGATGGCCGCCCTCGAGGGCCGCCCGCGCACCGCATCGGTCCGGGCGGTGACCGACGCGGAGGTGATCCGCATCCCGCGTGAAGGTCTGCTGCAGCTGCTCGACAGCGGCCCGGACGCCGCCATCGCCCTGCTGCGGACCGTGCTCGAGCGCCTGCGCTCCACCGAGTCGATGCTGCGCCAGCGCGAGAAGCTGGCGGGGCTGGGCACGCTTGCCGCGGGATTGGCGCACGAGCTGAACAACCCCGCGGCCGCCATCCGGCGGTCGGTCTCGCTGCTGTCCGAGGCGATTGCCGCGCGCGACCGACAGCACCCGCCGCATGACCTGATCGGGATCCACCCGTCGGCCGATGCACCGACGTTGACCGCGCTGGAGCGTGCCGATGCCGTGGACGAGATCACCGACCTGGTGGGGGACTCGGAGGTCGCCGCCGCACTGGTGGACGCGGGCTGGAGCGCCGACCAGCTGCGCGACGCATTTACGGGCATGGATCCGGAGACCGCGCGCGACGGCGCCGCCTGGCTGGCCGCCTCGGCCAAGATCGACGCGCTTCTGCGCGAGGTGGGGATGGCCGGCGAGCGGATCAGCGAGATCGTGGGCGCGGTGAAGAGCTACACCTACCTCGATCAGGCCCCGGTGCAGCGCGTCGACGTGCGATCCGGGCTTGACAGCACGCTGGTGATCCTCCGCTCCAAGCTGAAGAGCGGGGTCGACGTGACTCGCCACTACGCCCCGGACCTGCCCGAGATCGAGGCCTATGGCAGCGAGCTGAACCAGGTCTGGACGAACCTGATCGACAACGCCACGGACGCCATGGATGGGCGCGGTGCGATCGACATCTATGCCGATGCGGTCGACGGCGGCATGCGGGTCCGCATCTGCGACACCGGCCCGGGCATCCCGGCCGACGTGCTGCCGCACCTCTTCGAGCCGTTCTTCACCACCAAGGCGCCGGGCGTCGGAACCGGCCTTGGCCTGCACATCAGCCATTCGGTGGTCGCTCGCCATGGCGGACGGATCGAGGTGGAGTCCAAGCCGGGACTGACCTGCTTCACCGTCACGCTGCCGGGCACCATTCCGCGGTCGACCACGCGAACCGAGGCGCCAGCGGAGACGGAGCGCGAGACGTAGGTTCGCCACTCCTGGTGGCGTTATGACCACCGAGTCCGTCGTGCAGCGTGTCAGAGACGCTGCCGACGGTCGTTTGGCCACTCACCGTGGCCGTACGACCATCGAGAGCGTGCTTCCGAGGTGTTTGCTCGTCGCCGACGGTCGGAATGCCACCCAGGATGGCACCGAACAAGGCTGGCGCGGGATTGACACGGCCTACGCTCGAGGCGTACCGTCCGCGGCACATCTGAAGACGGCGACGATCGGGACGAGTACCTGAGCAACGTGCGCCTCCAGGGAGCCGGGAGCAGTGTGACCCCGGCGGCGGTGGCTGAGGGAATGGACCCGTGAGCTCCGAAGGCAAACGCGGACGCATCGGTCCACCAGTAGCCTCCGGCGGAGAGGCACCGATATCGAGGCCGAGGCCATCGCCGAAGCGCGCAGGCGCGGACGCCGTGGTCGAATGAGCCCGGGTGAGAACACCGGGGAACAAAGGTGGCACCACGAGAAGACCCCCTCGTCCTTTCATGACGACGGGGTTTCGTTGTTCTCTGGAGGTCACCGATATGTCCCCATCCCAAGGCACGCAGCGCCGGTACATGCTCCCCGAGAGCGAGCTGCCGACGCACTTCTACAACATCGCCGCCGACTTGCCGGAGCCGTTGCCGCCGCCGCTCCATCCGGGGACCGGGGAGGCCATCGGTCCTGCCGACCTGGCGCCGCTGTTCCCGATGGAGCTGATCAAGCAGGAGGTCAGCGCCGAGCGCTACATCCCGATCCCGGAGCCGGTGCGCGACGCGTACCGGACCTACCGGCCCTCACCGCTCGTCCGGGCCCTCGGCCTCGAGCGCTCGCTCGATACCCCCGCCCGGATCTACTACAAGTACGAGGGCGGCTCGCCGGCCGGCTCGCACAAGCCGAACACCGCGCTGGCGCAGGCGTACTACAACCGGGAGGAGGGCGTCACGCGCCTGGTCACCGAGACGGGTGCCGGCCAGTGGGGGAGCGCGCTCGCCTACGCCGGGGCGATGTTCGGCATCGAGACCAAGGTCTTCATGGTGCGCGTCAGCTACGAGCAGAAGCCGTACCGGCGCTCGTTCATCGAGACCTTCGGAGGGACCGTCGTGCCCTCGCCGTCGAACGAAACGAATGCCGGCCGCACCATCCTGGCGGCCGATCCGGACTCGACCGGCAGCCTGGGCATCGCCATCAGCGAAGCGGTCGAGGAGGCAGCGACCCGCGAGGACACCAAGTACTCGCTCGGCAGCGTGCTGAACCACGTGCTCCTGCACCAGACCGTGATCGGCCAGGAGGCGATCAAGCAGATGGAGATGGCCGGCGACGTGCCGGACGTCGTGATCGGCTGCGCCGGCGGCGGCTCGAACTTCTCGGGCATCGCCTTCCCGTTCCTTCGCGAGCGGTTGAGCGGCAGCTCGAAGACGAGGTTCCTGGCGGTCGAGCCGGCGTCCTGCCCAAGCCTGACGCAGGGCGAGTATCGCTACGACTTCGGCGACACGGTCGGCCTGGCGCCGATGGTCAAGATGCACACCCTGGGGCACGAGTTCCGTCCCGCCCCGATCCACGCCGGCGGCCTGCGCTACCACGGCATGGCGCCGCTGGTCAGCCACCTGTATGAGCTGGGCTTCATCGAGGCACGGGCCTACGCGCAGAACCCCTGCTTCGAGGCTGCGGTGCGTTTTGCCCGCACCGAAGGCCTGGTCCCGGCACCCGAGTCGTCGCACGCCATCAAGGCGGCGATCGACGAGGCGCTCGCCGCCCGCGACGCGCGGGAAGAGCGGGTGATCTTGTTCAACCTCTCCGGGCACGGGTTCTTCGACATGGCGGCGTACGACGCCTACCTGGCGGGCGAGCTGACCGACGTCGAGTACGAGCCGCAGCGCGAGGCGGTCGCCGTTTAGGGTCTGAACCGATGGCGGCGCCGGAGGCCCTGCCGGCGCCGCCATCTCGCGCATCACGGCGCGAGACCGGCACAGGACCATCGGCCGATATCGCCGGCGCGTTCGAGCGTCAACCATGACGCCCATGGTCATGGCCTCCTGGCCCGAACGCCGCGGGCGGGCGGGCAGTGCGTCTTCGGCCGCGAGCCGGCGCCGAGCGAACCTGGCGCTGCACCGCGCGGTGCGCCGCGCCGTGCAGGTGGCCACCCCGCCGCTGGTCGCGGTCCTCATCGTCGACAGCCTGCTCGACTTCACGCAATTCGGATCCGCGGCGGCCTCGCGCGCATGGGTCGACCTGGCGGTCATCCTGGTCGTGGTGACCATCGAGCGCATGGTCCGCCGCTTCGGCTGGGCGCCGGAGCCGGCGGTGCTGACCGCCCTCCTGCTGGTCTTCGCGTCCACGATCGTCGAGGGCCGGTTGGGACCCCAGGGCGGCACCGCCGCCGTGCCGTACATGGCCATCCTGATCGTGGCCTCCGGGCTCTTCCTGCCGTGGAGCCCTCGCTGGCACGCCGGCTGGCTGGCCGCCGCCACCGGCCTCTCGGCGCTGGTGGTCCTCGTCGCGCCGACGCGGGGCTTCGGCGCGGACGACCCCACCGGTGTGCTGGTCGCGATCGGCGCCGCGGCAGTGGCCAGCGGCGTCGGGCAGGTGATCGCGCGCCGCCGCCTGTCGCGCATGCTCGAGCAGCAGTTCGAGCTGCGTCGGGTCGGCCGCTACGCACAGCTGCAGGAGTCGCGGGTGGAGGCGCTGAACCGCGAGCTGACGCGGACGGCGCGACTGGACACGGTCACCGGGATCGGCAATCGGCGCGCGCTCGACGAGACCTTGGCCGAGCTGGCCGGGCGTCGGCTGGCGGCGGTGCTGTTCGATCTCGACCACTTCAAGGCGTTCAACGATCGGAACGGCCACCTGAGCGGCGACGCGGCGCTGACCCGGGTCGGCGAGATCCTGCGCGCCACGGTGCGCGACCGCGACCTGGCCTTTCGCTATGGCGGCGAGGAGTTCCTGATCCTGCTGCCCGGTAGTGACCTGGCGGGCGCGGCGCGCCTGGCGGAGCGCGTCCGCGAGGCTGTCGAGCAGGACGCACGGACTGGCCCGTGGGGCCTCACGGTGAGCGCCGGCGTGGCCGTCGCCGATCGGTTCAACAGCGCCAACCCGACCCAGCTGCTGCGCCGCGCGGATCGTGCCCTCTACCAGGCCAAGCGGCTCGGGCGCAACCGGGTGGCGGTGGACGAGGCGCGCAGCCCCGAGCCGGAGAGGGCCGTCAGCTGATCCCCGCAGTGCCGGCCGTGGCCGTGCAGGCCGTGCCCGCCGCGGCTATGGTTCGCGCATGGCACGCGCCACCTGGAACGGGGAATTGATAGCCGAGAGCGACCGCTTCGAGGTCGTCGAGGGAAACGTCTACTTCCCGCCCGAGTCGGTGAAGGTGGATCTGCTGCGGCCGAGCGACACCCACACCGTCTGCGATTGGAAGGGGACCGCCTCGTACTACGACGTGGTGGTCGGCGAGCAGGTGAACCGCGACGCGGCGTGGTACTACCCCGACACCCTGGACGCCGCCAAGAACGTGGAGGGCTACGTTGCCTTCTGGCGCGGCGTGAGCGTGGAACGCTAGCCGCTTGAAGTTCGGGCTCCAGGTCAACTCGTTCACGTGGCCGGGTGGCACCGCCGCCATCGGTCCAACCCTGGCGCGGGTGACGAAGACGGCTGACGAGGCCGGCTTCGACTCCATCTGGGTGATGGACCACTTCTTCCAGATCCGCGGCCTCGGGCCGCCCGAGGCGCCGATGCTCGAAGGGCTGACCGCCCTCGGCTTCATGGCCGCGCATTCACAGCGCGCGCGGCTGGGCCTAATGGTGGGCGGCATCCATTACCGCCAGCCGGGGGTCTGGATCAAGGCCCACACCACGCTCGACATCGTCTCGGGTGGGCGCGCCTGGTTCGGGATCGGGGCGGCCTGGAACGAGGAAGAGTCCGCCGCCCTTGGCTTCCCGATGCCTCCGCTGCGCGAGCGCTTCGAATGGCTCGAGGACACGCTGCGGATGGCGCACGCGATGTGGACCGGCGGGAGCGGCACAGCCGAACGCTTCGAGGGTAAGCACCTCACGGCCACCCGCCTGCTCAACTCGCCGCAGTCGATCAGCCGGCCCCGGGTGCCGATCATGATCGGTGGTGGCGGAGAGCGGAAGACGCTGCGGCTGGTGGCGCAGTACGGCGACGCGTGCAACGTGTTCGGCGGCCCGGAGCGGATCGCGCACAAGTACTCGGTCCTGCGCGAGCACTGCGAGCGGCTGGGCCGCCCCTACGAGGAGATCGAGCGCAGCACGCTGCAGAGCGTCGACCTCGAGCACGAGACGCCGGCCCGGATCGTCGACCGCTTCGGGGCGCTCGGTGAGGCCGGCGCGCAGCACATCCTGTTCAGCCTGCGCGGGGTGCACGACAGCGCGAAGCTGGAGCGGATCGCCGCGGAGGTCTTCCCCCAGCTGCGCTGACGGCAACCCCCTCTAAGCTCATCGCTCGAGCAGGAGAGCTTCGACCTCCGGGATCGGCCGCACGGAGCGCTCGCCCGTGGCCCGCCCCGTCACCTCCGCGCCCCCGGCGGCGAGGGAACGCGGCGAGATGGTGACGATCCAGGGCATGCCCAGCAGCTCGGCGTCGGTCAGCTTCACCCCGGGCGACTCGTCGCGGTCGTCGTACAGGATCTCGACGCCGCCATCGGTCAGGCGCTGGTAGAGGCCGTCGGCCGCATCGAGCACCGCCGGATCGCGGCCGGCCCCGATCGAGACCAGTTGGGCGGCGTACGGCGCCACCGCGCTCGGCCAGGCGATCCCCTTGTCGTCGTGATGCTCCTCGACGATGCATGCCATCGTCCGCCCCAGCCCGATCCCGTAGCTGCCCATCACCACCGGGTGGCGCGACCCGTCCTCGGCCAGGTAGGTCGAGCCGAAGGCCACCGTGAAGTCGGTGCCCAGCTTGAAGATGTTGCCCACCTCGATCCCCTTGCGCAGCACGACCGGCTGGCCGCACTGGGGGCATGGGTCGCCCGCACGTGCGTTGGTGATGTCGGTGACCAGGTCGGGCGTGAAGTCGCGGCCCACGTTCACGTTCAGCAGGTGGTAGCCGTGCCGGTTGGCGCCCGCCACCAGGTTCGGGGAGCGCGCCGCCAGCTCGTCGACCACCACGGTCGTATCGTGGGCGCCGATCGGCGAGGCGTAGCCGGGCTCCATGCCGGCGGCCTGGATCTCCTCGGTCTGGGCGGGGCGAAGGCCGCCCACCGCCTTCACCGCGTTCGCCAGCTTCGTGTCGTTCACCTCGAAGTCGCCGCGCACGATGGCGGTCACCAGCCGCCCGTCGCCGGTGACGAAGAAGGCCGCCTTGGCGGTCCGCTCCGCACCCACGCCCAGCAGGGCGGCCAGGGAGGCGATGGTGGGCGTCTCCGGGGTCGCCACCTCCTCGGTGGGACGGGCCTCTTCCGACGCGGGATCGGGCTTGCCGACTCGCGCGATCTGCTGGTTCGCTGCGTAATCGCAGGCCTCGCACAGCACCAGCGTGTCCTCGCCCCCGTCGTTGAGGACCATGAACTCGTGGGCCAGGCTGCCGCCCATCATGCCGACGTCGGCTCCGACCGCCACCGTCTGGAGGCCGAGGCGGCGGAAGATGCGCTCATAGGCCGCGTGGTGCAGGTCGTAGGCGCGGTCCAGGCCGGCGTCGTCGGCGTCGAGCGAGTAAGAGTCCTTCATCACGAACTCGCGCACCCGGATCAGGCCTCCCCGCGCGCGGGGCTCGTCGCGGAACTTGGTCTGGAAGTGGTAGACGATCATCGGCAGCTGGCGGTAGCTCTTCACGATGTCGCGCAGCAGGTCGGCGACGACCTCCTCGTGGGTCATGGCCAGCACCATGTCGCGTCCCGCGCGGTCCTTGAAGCGCACCATCTCGGGGCCGATCTTCTGGTAGCGCCCCGACTCCCGCCACAGGTCCGCTGGATGCACGACCGGCATCTCCATCTCCTGCCCGCCGATCGCGTCGATCTCCTCGCGGATCACCTGCTCGATGCGCTGCTGCACCCGGAATCCGAGCGGCAGCAGCGAATAGATCCCGCTGCCCAGCTGCCGGACGTAGCCGGCTCGGACCAGGAGCCGATGGGAGGCCATCTCGGACTCGGCCGGGTCGTCGCGCAGGCTTGTGAAGAAGAGTTGTGACAGGCGCATCGGGCGTGAAGGATAGCGGCCCGTCGGCCCTCAGCCGGTGGCCTCGGGCGCAACCCCAACCAGGTGCTCGGATGCGCGAAGTCGCTGGATCGGCAGCACGGCGACCAGGATCAGCAGCAGGCTCGCGAGCAGCAGCCCATCGATCCCGGCCCAGTCGGCGGCGCTGCCGCTGGCCAGGGCACCGATGATCTGGCCCAACCCGAGGAAGACGGAGTAGAGGCCCATGATCGCCCCACGGTCGCCAGGATGGCTCTCGGTCACGTCGGCAAGCAGTCCGAGGGCCGCGGGCGTGGCCCCGGCCATCACGAACAGGCCGGCGCCCGCCACCCCGGCCAGCGCCAGCCGCTGCACGTCGCCCCAGCCCGCCGCATGGTTCAAGGCGAAGACGGCCGCCACCATCACCAGCGCGCCGACCAGCCCGACAGCGATGATCGTGGTGCGGCGCAGGGTGCCGAAGCGCCCACCCCAATAGAAGAGGCCCGCGAAGAAGATCAGGCCGGCAATCGCCAGGCCGATGCTGATCTGGATCGGCTCGAACCCGCCCATCAGCAGCTGGTCTTTGAACTGCGGGGACGGCTCACGGACGAGCTGGAAGACCGATTGGGTGGTCCAGGCGCCCAGCACCGCATTGAGGGCGATCCAGGTCGGGGCCAGAAGCCAGACCTGCGGGGCCCGCATCAGCGCGCGATAACGCTGCAGGTCGAAATGGCGCGGCCGCAGCTCGGCGGAGTCGACCGGCCGCTCGTCTGGCGCCGTCCCCGACGCAGTCGGGGCGTGGTGCAGCTCCTCGACGCCGTAGCGGTAGATCAGCAGCGACCCGAGGTAGATGGCCGCGTTCAATACGAACGCGCCGCGTCCGAGCCCGAGCCCGTTCGGGTCGTAGAGCCAGCCGGCGGCCACGACCCCGGCGCCGATGCCGGCCAGGGTGGCCGCCTCGAAGCGGGCCACCACCCGGCCCCGCAGCGGCTCGTTGTAGGCGGTCGCCAGCGCGATGTAGCCGAGGATGGACGGAATGCTGGCGCCGGCCGCCGCGCCCTCGAGCCAGCGCGTGAAGCCGATCACCGGCAGGCTGGTGGTGAATGCGGTCAGGATGACGGCCACGGCCCCGAAGACGGGGCCCCACTGCATGACCCGGTGCGCGCCCAGCCGGTCGGAGAGCACGCCGAAGGCCGGCGACAGCACCAGCTCGGCGACGAAGTAAGTGGCCGTGATCAGGCCGAGCACGAAGGAGCTCACCTCCGGGCCGCCGTGTGCCGGCAGGTCGTTCAGGTAGTAGACGAGCAGGCCGCCGGTCAGGCCCGTGCTGAATCGCAGGGTGAAGGTGCCGGAGAGGACCGCCACCACCGAGCGGTTCATGGCGCCTATTCCGGGTCTTGCCGCGCGAGCGCGCGTCGCCCGCGTCGCCCGCGCCGGACCGAGGACGCCGCCAGCGCGGCGCCATTGAGGCCCAGCAACGCGGCGCCGGCGAGGACGACGCGGTCACGCCCGAGCGCGCCGGCGGCGCCGCGAGCAGCCGTCGCAGCAGCGGCTTCCTGGTTGGCGGCGGCGAGGTCTCCCGCCTCGAATGCGTCGCGGGCTTCGGCGAGATCGGCCACCGGATCGCTCCCCAGCAGCCCGATCCGCTCCAGCACACTCGGCTCGTCCGCCACGACCGCCTCGGCGCTGCCGATGAGATCAAGCACACCAAGCTCGAGGCTCGCCTCCTGCGCGGCCGCGCCCAGGCCGTCGCCGCCCTCGAATGCCGATCGCAGCGCAGTCGGCGCCTCGAGGTCCAGCGCCGCGGCGCCATGTTCGATCCGGTCGCGCTGGACCAGCACCGCGCCTGCGATTTCCAGCTCATCGGTCGCCTCGTCGAAGCTCCAGGCACCCATCTGGGCGCGGATCGATCCGGGCAGCTCCCAGGCGCCCGCCTCGCCGACGATCTCGACGTACAACCGGCGCGCGTCGCTGCGCTCGTCGAGCAGCGGTTGCTGCTCCTGGTTGACCACCCACGTGTCCCACAGATCGACGTAGACAGCCCCGGTCCGCTCTTCGAGGAGGTCGAGCAGGCGTTGCCAGTCCGGCTGCCTGGCGGGCAGCTTCGTCGTCGGTTCGTCGGCGTGGACCGGCTGGTACGCGGCCTCTCGTGCGTGCGCCGCCCGCCACACGGCCTGCAGCCCGACCAGGTCGGTGCGCTCGGCAATCTGCCCCGCCAGCTCATAGGTGGCGGCGTACGCGAAAAGCTCGACGCCCAGGCTCTCGATCCCGATCGCGCCCCAATCGTTCAGCGGAATCCGGACATCGAGGAGCGCATCGGTCAGCTCATAGATCTCGCCGCTGGCGCCGATTCGCTGGCCGGCGCTGACGGCGTAGAACTCGGCCCATGCCTCGTTGATCCATCGGTCTCGAAAGAGGTCGCCGTTGAACCAGATATGGGCCGCCTCGTGCAGCGCCACGTGCGCGTCGGCGTCGTAGCGCACCTGGATGGTGTTGGTCGTGTCGTTGTAGATGCCGGCGTACTCGCCCAGCCGCGAGGTGGCGGCCTCCTCCACGTTCAGCCGGCCAGCGACGGGATAGTCGACACCTATGAGTGACTCCAGTGCCGGCAGCCCATCGGTCATCAGGTCGCTCATGCGGGCGCCCCAGCCCGGATCGTCCTCCCAGGCCCGGATGAGGAGTGAGGCGGTCTCCGAACCGACCCGGAGGCTGAGCGTGGTGCCCACGAATGCGCCGGGCCTCTCGGCCGAGACGTAGGCGAAGAAGGCGAACGGGTCTGCCGGATGCGCCGACAGGACGGTGCCGCCGTCGGCGGCCTGGGTCCGGCTCATCTCGCCGCCCTGGACGTCCGGCGCGTAGCCATCGGGCATCTCCACCCGCACGCTGCTGCCGGGCTCGCCGGTCGTGCCGAACGCCCACACCGGGAAGGTAACCACGCTGCGGCTGATGCGAAAGTCGCGGTTTCCGGCGCCGCCCGCGTCGACCAGGTCGAAGCTCACCGCGTAGGCGTAGCTCTCTCCAAAGAAGAGGCGGCGCCCAAAGGTGACGTCGATCGTCGTGTAGTCGTCCCTCTCCTCGACGATGGATGCGGCGAGTGAGCCGCTTTCCGCCGTGGCTGCCACGTTGCTGGCACCGGGCTGGACGGCGAAGGTGATGCCCGAATAGAAGATCCGCCCATCGGGCTCATCGGGTTCGAACGAGGTCGCCACCGCCTCGATGGTGATCCGCACCTTCGATTGCTCGGGTAGGACCTCGTATCGGGTTTCGGCCAGCACGACCAGCCCGCCGTCGGCCGCCCGCGCCGGCATCGGCCCGATCGGCCCGATAAGCCAGGGCAGCGCGATCGCAGCGACGAGGAGCGCTGCAAGCTTCGCTGGCACAAGGCGGGCGTGGCGCATCGGCCGCAGTATGCCCGAGCGGATCGCAACCCCCATCCCCGACGTACGCCCACCACCGGTCGCAACGTCGCCGTCTGCACAACTGGTGTGCGTAACGGACAAGATCACGTGCGTACGCGCACCCGCAGGGTGGTGTTCGTGGCTACGCTGCCCACCAGTTGGGGGGAACGCCGCGATTCATGTCTTTCGTGGCCGTGGCGCCCATCAGTTGGGCGAGAAGCGGCGACACCGACACGAAAACGCGCCCGTTCCGGTGGCGAACAGGCGCGTCCTGTGGAGGGCGGGGGTTCAGGCGCTCTTGGCAGGCGCCTCGAGGCCGAATGCTGACTCAAGCTGCTCGGCGGGGCGGAATCCTACCGCGGCGCGCGGCGGCTGGCCGGGCGCGAAGAATGCGACGGTCGGGATGCTCATGATCCCGTAGTGCTGGGCGGTATGCGGGTTGGCGTCGACGTCAACCTTCACGACGTCGACTGAGCCGGCGTACTTCTCCGCCAGCTTGTCGATCTCCGGCGCGACGAGTCGACACGGCCCGCACCATGCGGCCCAGAAGTCGACGATCACCGGCTTGTCGTTCTGGATGACGAGCTCGTCGAAGTTGGCATCGGTCGCTTCGCGTACGTTCGACATCGGTTGTGGTCTGGTCCTTTCTGCGTCGACCCTAGCGGGCGACCTGTTGCAGGAGTCGGTAGACCTCGAGAACCTGCGGGTCCGCGAGGCGATAGAAGACGGTGTTCCCATCCCGGCGGGTGGCCACGATGCCGGCTGAGCGCAGCACGGCGAGGTGCTGGCTCATGTTCGGCACCTGGCAGCCCACGTCGCGCGACAGGTCGCTGACCGAGCGCTCGCCATCGGCAAGCCGCTCGACCACGCACAGCCGCTTGGCATCGGCCAGGGCCCTGGCGATGGCGGCCGACCGGTCGCGCAGCCGATCCTGGGTCATTGTCGCTTCCATTCGGCGCTCATCGTCTCACTGATTGCGCAATTACGCAAGTAGACCGATGGTGCCGGGTCCAAGGCACAACCAAAGATTGTGCATGGCACCGAAACCGGTAAAGGGATACGCGGCATCACACGTCCTGGCTTGTCGGGGTGTCGTCCGCGGGTCGCGATGGGTCGGATGCACCACCTGTGATCGTGCCCGGTCCGGTGGCGGTTTCCACCATCCCGGTGGCGGTGCTCACGCCGCCGGGCGACAGCTCGGTGATACGCGCCGCCGAGAGGCGCACCAGCCCCGCGCCGGCGAACAGGATTGCGAAGGCCGGGTAGCCGCCGAGCAGCATGACAGCCGAACCGATGAGCAGACCGCCGCTGTAGGCGACGACGTTGCGGACGACGAAATGGCTCTGGAAGGCGATCACCGATGGACCGGTCGCCAGCCGGAAGAGGCGCTCGTTGGCGGACAGCTGGCCAGCCGTGTCGCCGGCGGCGAGCAGCACGGCGATGACCAGCAGCAGCGGCGGTGCGAACGGGTTGGCGGGGTGCGCGGCGAGCCCCATGAAGAGGGCGCCGGCACGCAGCAGCAGGGACGCGCGGAGCAGGCGCGATGCCGAGCCGCGGACCAGCTGCGAGCTGACCAGGATCGAGGAGAGGACCAGGGTGGCGGAGCTGACCGCGCTGATGGCGATGGCGAAGCCCGGCCCGGTTCCCAGCACGGCGATGGCGTAGACCGCCAGGAACGGCGAGAGGCCCGCGGCCAGCGAGGCCAGCACCAGGACGCGGGCAAGGCGCGGCAGGCGGTTGTCCTCCGCCGTCTTCCAGGTCGCCTGGCGCGGCACCCGAACGCGGCCGGGGGACGGAATTCGTCGCAGAGCGACGGCGGCGACGATTCCGGCCAGCCCCGCGACCACGAACGGCGCCGTGTACGCCCACAGGCCGATGCGCTCGACGGCGCCATCGATGGTCACCGCCAGTGGGAGCAGCACGACCGATCCGATGCCGAGCGTGATGCCCGCCAGGCGGGGCCAGATCACTCGGCGCTCGGCGTCCGGCAGTACGATCTGGTACCACGACTGGAGCAGGCCGTAGCCGATGGCGCCGAGGGAGCCGAAGACTCCCATCACCACCGCCACGAGCCCGATCGCCAGTCCGTTGGGGATGATGCCGGCCGCGGCCAGCCCGACGATCCCCGCCAGCAGCAGCCCGCGCGGCTCGCCGATGGTGGCGAGCAGGACCACGATGCCACGCAGATTCCCGTCGGTGCGGCGCAGCGCCTCAGGCACGACGCGCTGCGCGGTTGTGCCGAGGATCGGCAGGACGGCCAGGATCGTCGCGAGCGCCGGGTGGGCACCCAGCGCCAGCAGCAGCGGAATGACGATGGCCGGCCCGGACAGGGCGCCAATGAAGCCCTGGGCCACCGCCAGGAGCCGGAACGGCCGATAGGTGGCGCCGGCGAAGGTTCGCCAGTCGGCCATGGCGGCGTTCGCTCGCATCAGGCCAAGCGTACGAAAGATCGCGACAGGCTAGGTGTCGCGCCCCGCGCTCAGGATCCCGCCATGACCATTCAGCTCGACTGCCCCTGGTGCGAGGACGAGGTCGCCTTCACGGTCGACGAGGCCGCCGACGAGCTCACCTGCGATGCCTGCCACACGCGGATGGCGTTTGCGCCGGATCCGGTAACCACATACGGCCTCCTGTACGCCCCGGCGGCCGCGTAGCGGCCATCACGGTCGCGCTGCTCCCGCGCGGCCGGCCGGAAACGCGAAGGTGCCCCACCCGGGGACTCCCCGGGTGGGGCCTTCGTGCCGGTTGAGTCGGCTCGATCAGGCTTTGGCGGTGCGGTACCTGCCCACGCGGCGCGACAGGATGAAGGCCGCCGCGATGCCCAGCGTCAGGAGCAGCGCCAGCGCCAGGTAGGTGAGTGGCTGCACCACGACGGCGGACGTCGCCGTGCTGGCAGGAGCGGCCGGCGCAGCGCTACCGACCGTCACCGGGTTGAAGCCGTTCATCCCGACGATCAGGTCGTGGGTCACCTCGTAGCGCCACGTGCCTTCAGTCGGGAAGGTGATCACCGCAACCCAGTGGCCGCTCGCGCCCTCATGGGTCGCGGTCACGCTGATCTCGTCATCGGTGGCCGCGTTTCGGATGGTGACGGTGGGGGCCGGGTCGTTGACGGGCGTGATCCCGTGCTGCAGCAGGGTGAAACCAATGGTGATGGGCTCGCCGGCGCTCGGTGGGTCGGAGGGTGGGTCGTCCATGACGGCGTTTGCCCAGCCGCCGGCGAGGGCCGAGCCGGCAAGGATCAGGGTGGCGGCCATCGCGGCTAGCGCAGCGGTGGGTATGCGGTGGCGCATGTTCAGGCCTCCTTGATGGATCTGTTGTCCTCCCTACCCCGGCGAGAGGGGCGAGGTTCCCTCGAGACCCGTCAGCGCGCCGCCTGCAGCTCAGCCGGCAGCGGGAGTCCCAGGCCTTCGAGCAGATGCCGAACGGTGCGGCGGTCGCGCGTCCTGAGCCCGTCACGCGTGCGTGCGCGGTGCCGGTCGAACGGCAGGACGACCAGCTCCAGGTCGCGGCCGAGCGCCTGGAGCGCCGCCAGCAGCCGCACCGAATGGCGGAAGTGCACGTTCTCGTCGATCGCGCCGTGGATCACCAGGAGGCTGCCACCCAGATCCGCTGCACAGCTGAGCGGCGAGCTCGCGCGGTAGCCCTCTGGGTTGGCGGCAGGTGTGCCGAGGTAGCGCTCGGTGTAGGCGGTGTCGTAGCCGTCCTGCGCGGTGACCGGTGACACGGCCACGCCGACCCGGAAGGGGCTGGGCGCGTGTGCCATCGCGAAGAGCGTCATCAGTCCCCCGTAGCTGCCGCCGGTGATCCCCACCCGGCCGGGGTCGATCTCGCCGCGCGCCGCCAGCTGCTCGACGGCCGCCACCTGGTCGTCGAGCTCCGCCTTCCCGAGCCGACCGTCGAGGATCGACTCGAAGGCGAGGCCCCGGTTCGCCGTGCCACGGTTGTCGACGACGAGCACCGCGGCGCCCTGCTGCGCGAGGTACTGGCGCAGCAGCTGCACGGTCATCTCCCAGGCGCACTTGACGTACTGCGAGTGGGGACCGCCGTACACCCAGACCACGCACGGCGGCGCGGCAGGGGGCGGCGACCCGGTCGGGTTGGGCGAACGCCGGTACAGTGCCGCATGCAGGCGAGTGTTGCCATCGGCCGCTGCGACCTCCAGCAGCTCGGGCGGCAGCAGGCCCAGCGACTCGGGGGTGACCGTTGGCTCGGTGATGGTGATGTCCGCGTCCCCGTCGCGGGACCGGACGAGCACGCGAGGCGGATCCGCCGGCGTCGACCAGGTGTCCGCCCATCGGCCGCCGTCGCGGCGCACGACCGCCTCGTGCCAGCCCGGCTCCGACGTCAGCCGCACCGGACCCTGAATCGGAGCCTCCGCCCCGATCGGGACCGCGTATACATGGCGTTCAACCACGCCGTCCCGCGTGGCCGTGAACAGGACCTCGCCGCGCCCCTCGTCGACGTGCAGCACGGCGGTGACGGCCCAGTCGCCATCGGTTAGGCGCCTGTCGAGCGAACCGTCGGGCAGCCTTAGCTCCAGGTGCCGGTAACCGGTCGATTCTGTGCTGCGCAGCACGCGCCCGTCAGTAAGGACTCGGGTGTCCGCGTCGAGATTGATCCAGGGCTGCGCGTCCTCGATCCAGAGCTCGCGCGCCGACCCATCCGCCAAGGCCCGCAGCCAGCGCAGCGATCGCTGGTCCCGCGGCAGGACGGCGACCAGCCAGCCACCGGTTGGATCGGCGACCACCCGCGCGAGGTAGTCGTCGGGGTCCATGCCGAGATCTGCCTGGACCGATGAGCCGCCATCGGCGGCCGCCACCCGCAGCGTGACGCGGGCGTTCGGACCGCCGGCGAATGGGTAGCGATGCTCCTCGTGGGCGGGCGCGTCGTCGCCGGGGTGCGCGATCACATACGGAGGCACCGCCCGCTCGTCGACGTGGGCATAGGCGACGTGCCGCGAGTCGGCGCTCCACCACAGCCCATCGAAGCGGTCCAGCTCCTCGGCGGCGACGTACTCGGCCAGGCCGTTGAACACGCCGGGCTCCGCGTCATCGGTCAGCCGTCGAGGCGGCGAACCGTCGAGGGGGGCGACCCACAGCTCGCCGTCACGCACGAACGCGACGCGGCGGCCGTCGGGTGCGACCACGGCACACGACGCGTTCTCGACGCCGGACAGCGGTCGCACGCCGGTGAGCGCCTCGTCGCCGACCGCGACGAAGACGCGGCCCGCGATCGGGACCATCAGAGTCGGGACCTCCGCGGCGGTCGCCCACGCGTACTCTGTCACGCCAAGCTCGCTGGTACGGGTCCGCTCACGCCGCAGCTGCTCTTCGTGGCCGAGCGACTCCTCGCGAGAGGCCTCCGGCAGCGGGCCGGCCAGGATTCGGCGCTTCCCGCTGCGCAGGTCGTGCCGCCAGAGCGAGCGCACCAGGGAGCCGTCGGTGCTCCGCAGGTACGTCAGCGAGCCTCCGTCCGGCGTGAACGTGATACTCCCCGGGATGTCCGTCCCGGGGAGGGGGAGGCGTGAGATGTCGTCGACGCTCAGCCTTTTCGGCATGGCGCGATGGTAGCCCTCAGGACTCCTCGATCTCGATCGTGTCGATCCGGTCCCCCGGCTTCGGGTCGCCCATCGGGTCACGCTCGCGGATCGAGCGCAGGACGTCCATGCCATCGGTCACCCGCCCGAAGACGGAATGCCGCCCGTCGAGATGCGGTGTCGGGCCCAACGTCAGGAAGAACTGGCTGCCATTGGTGTTGGGACCCGCGTTGGCCATCGACAGGACGCCGGCGGCGTCGTGCCGCAGCTCCGACGTGAACTCGTCGCGGAAGCTGTAGCCGGGGCCGCCGCGGCCGGTGCCGGTCGGATCGCCGCCCTGCGCCATGAAGCCGGGGATGACGCGGTGGAAGGTGGTGCCGTCGTAGAAGCCGGCCCGTGCGAGGTTGACGAAGTTCTCGACCGTCAACGGCGCCTGGGCGGCGTGGAGCTGGCAGGCGATCTCGCCACGTTCCGTCTTGAAGCGGGCTGTGTAGCTCTTGTGCAGGTCAAGCGTGCCGGACGGCGGCGCAGGCTGATCAGGCATCAGGACTCCCCGGCTACGGGTCGAAGGATGGACCGATGCTACCGGGTGAGGAGCGATCGCGCCCGTTCGCGCGACAGGTTCCAGGACTGCCAGGCCTGGTCGGTCGCACTCAGGTAGATGGCCCGATCTTCGAGGGCGACCTCGGCGCTCTGACGATCGGCGGCGGAGGGCAGGTGAGGTGCCGCCTCGGCCAGGACCGTGAGCGCGTCGTTGCCCAGCGACGCCAGGTACCAGACGTCCAGCCCGTCCTGGCCGCCGGGCGCCACCAGCTCGGGATGGAGGGCCCGTGCGACGTTCTGCTCGGCGACGAAGCGGACTGGGCCGATGACATTGAAGGCGAGCCCGAAGGCGACCGAGAGCACCAGCATGCCGTGCAGCAGCCAGCCGCTCCGATCGGCGACGATCGCGTAGACCGTGCCGACAGCCCCGATCGCCAGCCAGGCGATCGCGGCGAGCACGTAGAGGCGCAGCTCCGTCCAGCCGTACGCATCCTGGTAGAGGCGAAGCCTGAGGAACGCGGAGGCCAGGACCACCAGCGTCAGGACCACCAGCCCGATCGCGGCGCCGAGGTAGATCCGCGAGCGGCGAGCGACGAACCCTTCCAGGGTGAGGATCAACGCCCCGACGGCGACTGCCACTGCCAGGAGCTCGAAGAAGCCCCGGCGCGCGTACTCCGCGTACGTCAGCCCGGTGGCCTCAAGGGTGTCCCCGCCGCCGAACAGGTAGGTCCCCTGGAGCGCGACGAAGCCGGCGAACAGCAGATCGAGCGCCACGAGCACGGTGACCGCTTCTGGCGCCCCGAGTCGGGGGCGTCGCTGCCAGGCGGTCCTCAGCCCCGGCTCGGACCCGGCCGTGCGGCCGCGGACCACGAAGGCGAGCAGGCCCGCCGCCAACCAGGCCGCGACCAGTGCCACGGCCACGCGGCCGGGCAGCGAGCCGAAGTCCAGTTCCCAGTCGAACAGGTCGCCGGCGATCTTCGCGAACGCGGCGTCGGCCGCCGCGAAGAGGGCCGCGAAGAGCAGCAGCAGCGGGATGGCGATGAGCAGCCCTCGCAGGACGGGCGCGCCGCGCCCGATCCCATCACGCAGCTGGCCGGCGGGGAGGGTCCGGCGTGCCGCGTCGAGCGGCGCACCGCCGCCCGTGAACGCCGATCCGAGCAGCTTGCCGCCGAGCAGCACCAGTCCGCCAAGCGGGCGCTCCATGAAGTGCAGGCCTCCGAAGCTCGCCAGTGCGGCGCAGGTCAGGACGATCGCGCCCAGGACATCCAGGACGACCAGGGTGGTGTCCCCGCGAAGCGCCACGAATACGGCTAGGAGCAATCCGGCGACCGGCAGCCACCAGTCGGTCGAGCGCGGCGCCGCCTGCGATCGATCGCGGACCGACCATCCGGCGCCCAGCAGCGCAGCGACGGCGAGCGGCAGGTTGAGCCCGATTCCGACGTCGAAGAAGAGGAGCTGGGCCAGGATGCCGAGACCGAGGGAGGCCAGCACGACGGGCACTGCGCGCGCCATCGGGCGGGGCTCGCCAACCTCCGTCCTGGCAGCTGTCGAGAGCGATGCGGTCGCCATCCTGCTCCTCAAACGCGCGGACCGAAGCCGATGTTACGGCCGTGGAGCTCCCAGCAGCCGCTCCTCGAGCAGGCGCCGCTCGGCCGGGTTCTCGGTGAGCTGCAGCGCGCGGCGGTCCGCCTGTCGCGCCTCCTCGGGGCGGTCGAGCCGCCGCAGCAGCTCGCCGCGGGCGGCGTGAAACAGGTGATAGCCATCGAGCCTGGCACGCAACGGCTCGATCTCGGATAGGGCGGCCGCAGGTCCGGCGAGCTCGCCCAGGGCCAGCGCGCGATTGAGCGCCACCACCGGCGACGGCTGGAGGGCGAGCAGCCGGTCGTAGAGCGCGACGATCTCGGTCCAGTCGGTCGCCGCGTACGACGGAGAGGTGGCGTGGACGGCCACGATGGCCGCCTGGAGCTGGTATGGGCCGGGCCGCCGCATGCGCAGTGCCCGCTCCACCAGCGCCGCGCCGTCGGCGATCGCGGCTCCGTCCCAGCGGGCGCGGTCCTGGTCGGGAAGGAGCACCAGGGAGCCATCCGCGGCGAATCGCGTGTCGGCTCGCGCCAGGTGCAGGCGCATCAGAGCCAGGAGGCCCATCGGTTCCGGCTCGTCCGGCATGAGGCGCATCAGCAGCGAGGTGAGCCACTCGGCGTCGGCCGCCAGCTCGCGCCGCTCGCTCGACTCGCCACTCGCGGCCAGGTAGCCCTCGTTGAAGATCAGGTAGAGGACCGCCAGCACCTGCTCCAGGCGCTCGGGCAGCTCGGCGGCCTCCGGCACGCGATAGGGAATGCCCGCGTCGCGGATCTTTCGCTTGGCGCGCACCAGCCGCTGCGCCACGGTCGCCTCCGGCACCAGGAAGGCGCGTGCCACGGCTGGCGTCTCGAGCCCGCCGATGGTGCGCAGGGTGAGCGCGACCTGACCCTCGCGGTTGAGCGCGGGATGGCAGCACGTGAAGATGAGGCGCAGCCGGTCGTCGGCCGCCAGTGGGCCTCCGGTCGTCATCGGTCGCTCCATCTCGTTCGCCTCCGCGCCCAGCTGGGCGAGACGGTCTCGGTATCGCGCATCGCGTCGCAGCCGATCGACCGCGCGGCGCCTGGCGGTCGTCATCAGCCACGCGCCGGGGTTGCGCGGCACCCCGTCGACCGGCCAATGCTCCAGCGCGGCCATGGCCGCGTCCTGCACGAACTCTTCGGCGAGGTCCCAGTCACCAAGGATGCGGACCAGCGCACCGGCGAGGCGGGTG
Organism: Candidatus Limnocylindria bacterium; assembly: GCA_036397815.1. Classification (GTDB taxonomy): domain Bacteria; phylum Chloroflexota; class Limnocylindria; order QHBO01; family QHBO01; genus DASQFY01. Next base: position 757 of record DASWIE010000104.1, on the reverse strand, counting down.
CGCTCCTCGCGGATGACTCGTTCGAGCGAGGCGTCGACCGCGCCGCGTTCTGCCAAACGATGCCCTCCGGCGGGCTCAGCTGGTGATGATCGGCCTGATCTCCAGCGTGGCCGGCAGGCCAGGCCAGGATGAGACCAGCCGGATCGCGGCATCCAGGTCCGGGACGTCGATGATGCCGTAGCCGCCAACCATCTCCTTGCCCTCCACGAACGGCCCGTCGGTGACTGTCACGGCGCCTTCCGGAGAGCGCCGGACCGTGGTCGCCGTATCCGATGGCTGCAGCTCATCGCCGGCCAGGATCTCTCCTGTTGCCTGGTGCTCGCGCCACCAGGCGAGGATCTGCTGATAGGCGGCCGCGCGCTCCTGCTCGTCGACCGCGCCGCGGTCCTCCTCGGATCCGGCGATCAGGACCATGTACTTCATCGTGATCGGCCTCCACTGCTCCGGTCGGGCGGGCCGGGTCGCCGCCCTCATTCTGACGACGAACGGATGTCCGGGGAATCGACCCGTCTCAAATCGCGGTCAAGACCGCACCAAGGAACGCTCCACGATCCTATCGGCCCATTCGGACCCGATCGGGGCGGGACGATGCCCGTACGAAAACGTCTGATGATCCCCGTGGCCAACTTCACGCACCAACTTGGCCGATGTGATCGCCGCGTGTTCCCCAGCCGGAACGGCGAGTCTGTGGCACAGCCACAGCCGATCCGCCAGTCCGGCACAATGCGGCCATGACCCCCGCCGCCTCCCGCTCGTC
>DASWIE010000103.1:0-20791 GCA_036397815.1 Candidatus Limnocylindria bacterium | reverse complement strand
GCCGGGGCATCGGTTGCTACTGCGGCGCCGTCAGCCTTGGCGGCGGGCTTGAGGAATGGATAGGCGCGCGCTGCGTAGCCGGGCCAGATCCCGACCTCGCCGTCGCGAATCATGACCGAGGCCCTTGCGTAGGCTCCGGTGACGTCGCGGACGGATCGGTCCAGGACCTGGTAGTCGCGGCCCGTCACCCGGCGCAGGGCCGTCGGCAGCGTCTCGACCAGGGTGGCCGGCCGCGGGTCGACCTCCAGCGCCTTCCGCACCGCCGCAACCACCTCCTCGTCGAGCAGGCCGCGCGGCAGCGGACGGCTGATGTAGGTCATCAGCGGGTCCTGGGAGGGACCCCGCAGGGTGCGGATCAGCGATCTGACCATCGGGCCGGGATTGTAACTATACTGGCGCCCCCGTGAGGCACGCCTGCATCCGCGCAGCCTGAAACGCGTCGGCGCCGCTGCGCGTCACGTCAACAGCCCGCCAGAGGAGACACCCGATCACCGTGCGCGTCAGGAAGGCCGTCCTGCCGGCGGCCGGATTCGGAACCCGCTTCCTCCCGGCGACCAAGGCGATCCCCAAGGAGATGATGCCGCTGGTCGACCGACCGATCATCCAGTACGCGGTCGAGGAAGCGGTCGCCTCGGGGATCGAGCAGATCATCATCGTCATCGCCTCCGGCCGGAGCGCGATCGAGGACCACTTCGACGCCAATCCGACCCTCGAGCGTTGGCTGGAGGAGCGCGGCGACATCGAGATGCTCCGGGCCGTGCGTCGAATCACCGAGGTCGGCACCATCGCCTTCGTCCACCAGAAGGAGCAGCTCGGCCTGGGCCACGCGGTGCTGATGGCCAAGGAGCTGGTCGGCGACGAGCCGTTCGCCGTCCTCCTGTCGGACGACGTCATGCTCAACCCCGGCGGCGCGCCGGTCACCCGGCAGCTCATCGAGCAGCACGCCGCGCATCGGGGCAGCGTGGTGGCCGTGCAGCGCGTTCCGAGGCAGGACGTGACGCGCTACGGGATCCTGCGGCCGGTGCACGAGGAGGGACGCCTGGTCGAGATCGGCGACCTGGTCGAGAAGCCGACCGTTGACGAGGCGCCGTCCGACCTGGCGGTGCTGGGGCGCTACGTGCTGACCCCCAAGATCTTCGACATGCTGGAGACGACCCAGCGGGGCGCTGGCGGAGAGATCCAGCTGACCGATGCCATCCGCGCCCTGATCGACGAGCAGCCGGTCTTCGGCTACCAGTTCGAGGGGCAGCGCCACGACGCCGGCACGCGCCTGGGCTGGCTCAGTGCCGGCGTCTCGATGGCGCTCGAGTCCGAGGATGCCGACGAGTTCCGGACCTACGTGCGCGGATTGGACCTGCGAGACTGAGATGGAGATGATCGGGCGACTGATCGGCGGGCGCTACCGGCTCATCGCCCCGCTGGGCGAGGGCGGGATGGCGACCCTCTGGCGCGCGGTCGACGAGCAGCTCGACCGCGAGGTGGCGGTCAAGCTCCTGCGCGAGCAGTTCAGCAGCGACGCCGGCTTTGCGGCCCGCTTCAAGCAGGAGGCGCGATCGGCGGGGTCGCTCTCCCACCCGAACATCGTGCCGGTCCACGACTACGGGACCGATGGGACGGATGGTGTCCAGTTCATCGTCATGCAGCTGATCGAGGGCCAGGACCTGTCCTCCATCCTGCGTGAGCGCACCGTCCTGAGCACCGAGGACGCCGTCAAGGTCGCGATCGGCGTTGCCTCTGCCCTGGAGGTCGCGCACCGCCGCGGCATCGTCCACCGCGACGTGAAGCCGGGCAACATCCTGATCACCGACGACGGCGACGTGAAGGTGACCGACTTCGGCATCGCGCGCGCGGTCAGCGAGGCATCGATGACGGTCACCGGCACGACCCTGGGCTCGGTGCACTACTTCAGCCCGGAGCAGGCGCGAGGGGACGAGGTGACCGGAGCGTCGGACGTCTACGCGCTCGGCATCGTCCTGTACGAGATGCTCACCGGCCGTCGCCCGTTCGAGGGCGACTCCGCGGCCGGCGTGGCCCTGAAGCGCCTCACCGAGGACCCGCAGCCGCCCACCGCCCACCGGCCGGTGCCGGCCGGCCTGTCGGCGATCGTGATGCGCGCCCTGGAGCGCGATCCGGCGCGGCGCTTCCCCGATGCCGGCTCGTTCGCCGAGGCCCTGCGCGTCTGGCAGCGCGACCCCGCGGCCAGCGCGTCAGCCTCCGCCGCCGCGGGACTAGCGGGCGCCGCCGGCGCCGCAGCGGCGACCGGAACACCTTCACCAGCCGCCCCGGTCCCGCCCGCTGGCGAGCCGACCGTGTACGTCCCACCGCGCGTCGCCCGGCCCTCTGATCGTGCCCCGGTGGCACCCGGCGGCCCACCACGGCGGCCGGCGGCGAGCTACGAGCGCGAGGGCGGGTCGTGGTGGGTCTGGCTGCTCGCCCTGCTGGCCGTCATCCTGCTCGGCGCGATCGGCTTCCTCGGAGCCCAGATCATCGGCGGTCTCGCACCGAACAGCACGCCGAGTCCATCCGCCGGCGAGCTCACCCTGCCCAACTGGGTCGGTCAACCGATCGTCGGGGTTCGCGAGGATGCCGAACGCCGCAACCTGCTGCTCGACGAGCGCCCGGAGCCATCCGAGACCGTCTTGGACGACCACGTCGTCTCCACGACGCCGAGCGGCGGCAGTCTTGTCCACGAGGGCGACACGATCGTGGTCCTTGTCAGCAGCGGCCCGGACGAGGTGCTGGTGCCGACCCTGGTCGGCCAGACCGAGGATCAGGCCGTCCAGACCCTCGACGCCGCCGGCCTGCGGCTCGGATCGGTGACCGAAGAGGCGTCGGCCCAACCGGCCGGACGGGTGATCCGCAGCGATCCGGGCGCCGGAACTCCGGTTGCGCGGGACAGCCAGGTCAACCTGGTGCTGTCGAGCGGGCCGACCCCGTCGCCGAGTCCGACTCCGTCACCAACGCCGACCCCCGAGCCGACACCCACGCCGACCCCCGAGCCGGAACCCACGTCGGCGCCGTAGGGCCTGGGCGTTGGTGCTACGATCGAGCCCAGCCTTCAGCAAGCCGCGACCTGAGGAGGTCCACGAAAACCAACGATGTTTGCCCCGATGACGATCGACGATTCGACGTTCGAGGCGCAGGTCCTGAACTCCGAGAAGCCGGTCCTCGTCGACTTCTGGGCTCCGTGGTGCGGGCCATGCCGGCTCGTCTCGCCGGTGGTCGAGTCGCTCGGCGAGGAGCACGCGGACAAGATCAACGTCGCCAAGGTCAATACCGACGAGAACCAGCAGCTGGCGATGCGCTACAGCATCTTCAGCATTCCGACCCTCATCGTCTTCAAGGATGGCCGCGAGGCCGCCCGCCTGGTCGGCTACATGCCGCAGGAGGCGATGGAGGATCGACTCCGCGAGTTCCTCGCCTAAGACCCGCGGCGCGACCAGGCGCGCCCTGGCCACACCCCGGCCCAGCAGTGGCTGGTGCGTCCCAGCACCAACCGCGGCGGGTCGCCGCTACCAGCGGGTACACTCGCAGCCGATCAGAGGGAGGCTGCCCGCGCCGTGATCATCAAGACCGAACGCCGCACCGGCGGCGAGCGCCGCGCGGGAGCCGACCCGTTCGCGCCGGAACGCCGAACGGGCGACCGGCGCACGATGTGCTGGGAGGTCGAGAACTGCTCCCTCACCATTCGCTACCGCTGCCCCGCCTTCATCCTGCGCCGGCCGTGCTGGGAGCTGTGGGCGGTCGAGGGCGTCGGGCCGGCGCGAGCGTGCTGCCACAACGAGATCGACTGCGAGCCCGGCCGCTGCGTGATCGCCGAGAAGCGGTTCGCGAGCGCGCCCGAGCCGCTGACCGTGCACGTCGGGCGGCGCGGCATGCCGCTCGGCTACTCGAAGCCACGGCGCCACTCGTGCCCGCATTTCTACCTGACCCAGGGCGCCAGGGGTCGCGTGCCGATCGAGGCGCCGCAGCTGCTGCGCACCCTGATGAAGCAGGAGGGCGTCGTCTCGCGCTGCGAGCTGCGCGCTGGCGTGCATCTCGACACCGGCTACGTCACCGACCTGTGCCTCACCGGCCAGTTCCACGACTGCGTCTTCTACGAGGACGAGCAGGACTGAGCGGGCGCCGATGACGGCAAACGCGCTCGGCTACGACGAGGCCGTCCAGGCGCTGCAGTCGCGCGGGCGCTTCGGGATCAGCCTGGGGTTGGAGCGGATCGCGGCGCTCCTCGATGAGCTCGGCCATCCGGAACGCCCGCTTCGCGGCGCCCTGATCGCCGGCACGAACGGCAAGGGCAGCGTCGTCGCGCTGGCGCGCAGCGCACTGAACGCCGCCGGCCTGCGCGTGGGGACCATGCCAAAGCCGCACCTGGTCAGCTATCGCGAGCGGATCGCGATCGACGGCACGCCGCTCGAACAGGAACGGTTCGCCGCCGCGGTGGCCGCGGTCCTGCCCGCCGTCGACCGGGTCGCCGCCCGCCTGGGCCCGCCGACCGAATTCGAGGTGCTGACCGCGGCCGCCCTCCGCGAGCTTGCGCGGGTCGACGTGGACGTGGCGCTGGTCGAGGTCGGGATGGGCGGACGCCTGGACGCGACCAACGCGCTGGATCCCGGGGTCGCGGTGATCACCAACGTGCAGCACGATCACGAGCGGCACCTGGGCCGGACGCTGGCGGCCATCGGTGCGGAGAAGTCCGGCATCATCAAGCCCGGCAACCTGGTGGTGACCGGGGCGACTGGCCGGGGGCTCAAACCGATCCTGGACCGATGCGCGAGCCTGGGCGTCAGCCTGCGACGTGCAGGTCCGGGACAGACATACCGCGCCGACGTGCGCGACATCGGCTGGCAGGGCCTGGTGCTCGACCTCGTGACGCCGGAGCGTGAGCTGCGCCAGGTGCAGGTGGGCCTGCTCGGCAGCCACCAGGCGGAAAATACGGGGGTGGCGCTCGCCCTGCTCGACGCGCTGCAGGAGGACGGGCAGCGACGGGGCGTTCGGCTTCCCCTCGACGATGGGGCGATCCGGCGCGGCTTTGCCACCGCCCGCTGGCCGGGCCGGCTGGAGCTCCTGCGGGCCACGCCCTTCGGTGACGTGCTGCTCGACGGGGCGCACAACCCCGCCGGCGCACGGGCCCTGGCGCGGGCGCTCGACGAGCTGGGGCTCCGCCGCTTCCCGCTCGTCCTGGGCGCGATGCGCGGCAAGCGGGTGACAGCCATCCTGCGGGCGCTGGTACCGCTGCAGCCCCGGCCGATCTTCACCCGCGTCGGCGATCGCGGGGCGATCGAGCCGGCGGCCCTGCTGCGCACCTGGCGCCGTTTCGCCAGGGGCGGCGCGCAGGCAGGCTCGCCCGCGGAGGCGCTGGCCCGTGCCGCCGAGCTGCGCGCAGATCCCGGCCAGCCGCTTGTGGTCGCCGGGTCGCTCTACCTGGTTGGCGCGATTCGTGGGATGCTGCGCGGCGAGGAGGGGGCCGGATGACGAGCCTGCGCTGGGGCGAGCGCACCTACGTGATGGGCATCATCAACCTCACCGCCGACTCGTTCAGCGGCGATGGGCTAGCGCAAATGGGGCGCAGCGAGGCCGAGATCCTGGCCGCAGCCCTCGCCCTGGCGCGCACGTACGTGGAGGCCGGCGCCGAGATCCTGGACGTCGGCGCCGAATCCTCGCGGCCCGCGCAGTTCTACGGCGAGCACCCGGAGATGAACGCGGAGGCGGAGGCGGCGATCGCGGTCCCGGTGGTGGCGGCGCTTGCCCGCGGCTTCGGGAAGCGCGCGTTGGTCAGCATCGACACGACCAAGGGAGAGGTGGCGCGCGAGGCTCTGGCGGCCGGCGCCGCGATCGTCAACGACGTGTGGGCCGCCCGGCGTGAACCCGCAACGGCTCTCGCCGCCGCCGAGGCAGACGCCTACCTGGTGCTGATGCACAACCAGGAGGTGGCCGAGTACCCGAATGGTCCATTCGAGACCGTGGTCGAATACCTGCGGAGCGCCGTCGAGGACGCGGTTGCCGCGGGCGTGGCGCGCGAGCGGCTGATCGTGGATCCGGGGATCGGCTTCGGCAAGACGCCAGCGCACTCGGTCGAGATCCTGCACCGGCTCGCCGAGCTGAAGGCCGCGCTCGGCGGCCTGCCGCTGCTGGTCGGCACCAGCCGCAAGCGGTTCATCGGCGAGCTGCTGGGCGGCGCCCCGCCGCGTGAGCGCGTGGAGGGAACGGCCGCCACGGTTGCGTTGGCGATCGCAGCCGGCGCCGACATCGTGCGGGTCCACGACGTGGCGCCGATCATGAAGACCGTGCGGGTCACCGACGCTATCGTGCGGTGGCCGTCGTGAGCGACCGCATCACGGTGCGCGGCATGCGCTTCCTGGGCCGCCACGGCGTCCAGCTCGAGGAGCGCCTGGAGCCGCAGCCGTTCGAGGTCGACGTCATCGTCCGCGGCGACCTGTCGGTGCCGGCTGCCAGCGACGAGCTGGCCGACACGGTCGACTACGGGACCGTCTTCACCCTGGTGGGCGAGGTGGTCGAGGGCGGCTCCTACCGGCTGATCGAGGCGCTGGCGGGCGCCATCGCCGACGGGATCCTGGCCGGCCTGCCGGTCGATGACGTCGAGGTTCGGGTGCGCAAGCCGAAGGCCCCGTTGCCCGGGGCCTTCGAGACGGTGGAGGCGCGCCTGCGTCGGCGGCGCGAGACGGCTACCCCTGGCCCGGAAGCGTCCCAAGGGTGACGGCCACGTCGCGCGTGGTTCCATCGGTCACCACGCTCAGGGTCACCTGATCGCCCGGTTGGTGCGGCAGGATGCGGGTCGCCAGATCGTGATCCGCGTCGACGCGCTCGCCGTCGACCGCCACGATGACGTCGCCCTCCTGCAGCCCGGCGTCGGCAGCGGGGCTGCCCGGGAAGACCGCCGGCGCGTTGGGGGTGCTCGAATCGATCAGCACGCCGTAGTCGACGCCCAGTCCCATCTCCTCCGCGAGCTGCTGAGTGACGGGCTGGTAGTAGACGCCGATCCACGGACGCTCGAGCGGCTTGCCGGCGACAGCCAGCTCCATGATCGGCTTGGCGACGTCGATCGGGATGGCAAAGCCGATGCCCTGCGCTTCCTGGCTGACGGCGGTGTTGATCCCGATCACCTGGCCGGCGCTGTCGAGCAGCGGGCCGCCCGAGTTGCCCGGGTTGATGGCGGCATCGGTCTGGATCAGGTTGTTCAGCTGCTCGGAGGTGGACTGGGTTGCGTCACCAGCCCGGATCTGCCGGCCGAGGCCGGAGATGACGCCGGTGGTCACCGTGTTCTCGAAGTTGCCGAGCGGGTTGCCGATCGCGATGGCCAGCTGACCGGGCTCCAGGTCGCCGCTGTTGCCGATCGCCACCGTGGGCAGCCCCGTGGCCTCGACCTTCACGATGGCGAGGTCGGTCAGCGTGTCGATGCCATACACCTCACCGGACAGCTCGCGGCTGTCGTTGAGGATGACGGTCAGCGCAGTGGCGCCTTCGACGACGTGCCTGTTGGTGACGATCCAGCCATCCGAGTCGTAGATGAAGCCTGAGCCGGTGCCACCACCGGCGCCCTGCTGTGACTGGATGGTGACCACCGCCGGCATCGCGGCCTGCACGGCGTTGATGACCGCCGACGACTCGTCGATATGCACCTGCGAGACATTCGTGCCCACCGGCTGGGATGACGAGGTTGGAGCGCCGTCGGCGGGTCGAACGAGGTTCGCGACAGCGGCCGCCGAGAGCGAGCCGGACAGGATCCCCACCACCAGCGCGATGGCGATGACCCCTGGCGTCCCGGTCCCTCGGCGCACTGGCTGGCCAGCCTGGGTCACGATCGGCGGGCGCGTCGGCCGCGACGGCCCGGCCTGCCAGGACGGGGGCGGTGCCGCCTGCGATGGGGAGGGGCCGAAGCGTCGCACCTCCATCGGTTCGGTTGGGTCGGTCGGTTGCTGATCGGGATTGGGCGACGCGGGGTCGTTCGGTTCGTGCGTCATCGGTCCTGTCGCTCGTACGGTTGGCGGGCGGGCATGCAGGCATCCTGAACCCACAGGGTTGCGCCCAGAGCGCCACAGGCGTGAAGTTTCATTGACCTTCGCCGTCGACGCGCGGCAGCCGGACCGTGAAGGTGGCGCCCTTGCCGAGGTCGCTGGCAACCGCGATCGTGCCGCCGTGCATCTCGACGATCGAGCGCGCGATGGCAAGCCCAAGGCCACTGCCGGAGGCGCGCGCCTCGCCCACGTTCGTGCCGCGGAAGAAGCGGTCGAAGACCAGCGGCAGCTCGGCGGCCGGGATGCCCGGCCCCGAGTCCCGCACCTCCAGCTCGGCCGCTCCATCGCCGTCGCGGAGGCCGACCACCACCTCGCCGCCTCGCGGGGTGAACTTCAGCGCGTTGCCGATGAGGTTGGTGAGCAGCTGGACGATCCGTTCACGATCGAAGCGCAGCATCACGGGGCTGGTCGGCACCTCGCTGGTGAGCGCGATGCCACGATGCTCGGCCATCTCGGCGTGGGCCTCCACCACCTCCCGAACGGGATCGCGCAGGTCGCCCCAGCGCACGTCGAGCGGGAAGATGCCGGCGTCGATGCGTGACAGGTCGAGCAGGTTGGTGCTCATCCATTCGAGGCGGTTGATCTGCTCGGTCGATCGGTCCAGGAACTCCTGGCGCTGTTCCGGGCTCACCTCGCCGTCGCGCTGCAGCTCGGTGAACGTGCGCAGCGCGGCGATCGGGGTCCGCAGCTCGTGGCTGACGTCGGCAACGAACTCCCGCAATTGATCGCGATCGTCCTGCAGGAGGCGGACGGATTCACTGAGCTGATCTGCCATCACGTTGAATTGCCGCCCCAGCTCGTCGACCTCCACGATCCCGAAGACCGGTGCGCGCTCGTCGAGCGCGCCCTGCGCGAACTTGCTCGAGGTGCGGCGCAGGCGGGCGAGCGGTCCGGTCAGTCGACGAGCCGCCAGCACGCCCACGAACAGGGACACCGCCAGCGCGGCCAGGCCGGCGCCGACCAGCGTCCCATTCACGCGCTGCAGGGTGGCGACTCGGTTGGTGTAGACGTCGTCCACCGTGTAGATCAGCGTCACCGTCTGGCCAGCAGTGAGCAGGAGGTCTCCGCGGACGCTCACCGCATCGACGCCGGGATCAGGCTGCAGGCCCTGCGCTCGCAGGGCGGCGTCGGTGGCGGCGTCCGGTAACGCCAGCGCGGCCCGCGATCCGTCGAGGTAGGTGATCTCCACCGTCCCCTGAGCGAGTGCGTTGGCGGCCTCTTGGGCTGCCGGCTGCAACAGCTGGGTGTCCCGAAGCTCACGAGTCAACAGCCAGCTGGGTCGGCGTTGGGCGAGGAACTCTGCCCCGTTGCGGACGAGGAGCCGCGTGGCGATCGCTGCGGTCTCCGCGCGCCGTTCCGCCTCATCCGCGAAATAGCCGGGCAGGATCTGGGAGAGCGCGACGCCGGAGACGACCAGCGCCACCAACGCGACGCTGGCCAGGATCAGCACCAGCCGCACGTTCAGCCGCTGGAGTACGCCCGCCAGCCCTCGGATCGTCCCCAGCCTGGAGTCACTCCTCGGAGAACGCATAGCCGACCCCTCTCACCGTCCTGATGTAGCGCGGCTGGGCGGGATCCGGCTCGATCTTGTCGCGGATGTGGCTGATATGCACGTTGATGGTCCGCTCGTCGGCCTCCAGGGCCTCGTAGTCGCGGACCAGCTCGAGCAGCTGAGTCCGGGTGTAGACCCGACCCGGCCGCGTGGCCATGTGGCGCAGCAGGTCGAACTCGGTGGTGGTCAGCCCGATCCGCTGGCCATCGCGCGTCACGCGCCGGCGCTCGAGGTCGATCACCAGGTCGCCGCGGCGAAGCGTCCGACCTGCCTGGGTATCGGCCAGCTCGCCATACGCGCGGCGCAGCTGCGCCTTCACGCGGCTGACCAGCTCGCGCACGCTGAACGGTTTGACCAGGTAGTCGTCGGCACCGATCTCGAGGCCCACCACCTTGTCGACCTCGTCGGCACGGGCCGTCAGAAAGAGGATCGGGGCGCGCGTCTCGCGGCGCAGCTGCCGGCACACCTCGAAGCCGTCGATCCCCGGCAGCCGAACGTCGAGCAGGACGAGGTCGGGCGCGATATCGGCGAAGCGCTTCAGCGCCTCCTCCCCGGTGGGAACGACTGTCACGCTGTAGCTCTCGCGCTCCAGCGCCACCTGGACCCCGCGCGCCACCGCGGGCTCGTCCTCGACGATCATGATCGTGCCGGCCATCCGGCCACGGATTCTAGACCGATTGCGCCCGATCGCCCGCAGACCAGCCCGTCCGTCGGCCCAGTATCGCCGGCGCCGATCAATGAGCGCCGCAACCCTACTTCCGGCGATCCGCGATCGCTGCCGACAATCCGTCGACGCCGCAAGAGGCCGACGGGCGCCGATACATCGCTGACGGCGATGTCCGGACGAAGTCTGGGAGGCGTCGCCTTGCTGCTCGATCGGTCCACTGGTACGATGCCGGCTCGCACGGGCAGCCGCCATGTACCGACGTGGGCCGCCCCTCCACCCGCTCGAGGACTCCTCATCACCATGGATCTCCAGATCAGCGTCGAGCCGCGCGACGTGACCGGCAAGCGCACGAAGCGCCTCCGGGCCGCGGGCGTGGTCCCCGGCGTCGTGTTCGGCAAGAAGGCCGGCTCGGTCGCTGTACAGCTCGACGCCAAGGCGTTGGAGGCCCTCTACCGCGAGGCTGGGCGCACCAGCATCGTCAAGGTCTCGGTCGATGGCGGCAGCCCTACCAGCGTCGTGATCAAATCGATCCAGCGCAACCCGCTGACCGGTCGCGCGCTGCACGTCGACTTCTTCGCGCCTGACCTGACCCAGGAGATGATGGTCGACGTCCCGCTCCTCTTCGTCGGCAGGGCGCCGGCCGTCGAGGAGACCGGCGGCTCGCTGTTCACCTCCCTCGACCACCTCAAGGTGAGGGCGCTGCCGGCCGACCTGCCGCACGAGTTCACCGTCGACGTCTCGTCCCTGGTCGACCTCGAATCCGCGATCCACGTCAGCGACCTCCCCGTCGCCGAGAATGTCACCGTCCTCAACGACCCCGACGAGCTGGTGGCCAAGGTGATGCCGCCGCGCGTCGAGGAGGAGCCTGAGGTCGAGCTCGAGGCCGAGGAGGGCGAGGAGGGCGAAGGCGCCGAGGGCGAGGGTGCTGCAGCCGAGGGCGAGGGAGCCGAGGCAGAGGGCGAGTCCGCGGCCGAGACGACCGGGTAGGCCCACCACAGCCAAGACCGATGGACCAACGCCGTGCCGCCATCCTGGTGGGCGCGGCGTTGCTGCATCAGTGCCCCTGCGCACTGCGGCTGGGAGACCGCTCGAATGCTCCACGTCCCCGACGGCGACGGCTTCCGCCAGTACATCCGCGATCCGCTGGGTGTGATGGGCCAGCGCGGATTGCTCGAGACCTACGCTGGCGACGTCGACCTCCCGGCCGACGCCTTCGACAGTGGCTACCGCAGCGGCGGACTGGAGCTGTGGTTCACCCCGGCCGACACCGCCGCCTACATCGTCGGCCCCGGGATCGTCGAGCGCTGGCCTCGGGCCGACCCGCCGGCCGGCTGCGCCTGAGCTACTCGGGTCGGTAGCTGCGCTCGCCGCTCTCAGTGTCGATCCACACCCGCATCCGCTGCCCGGTGGTGGGATCCACGAACACCTCATCGGTAGGGCGGGAACCCTTAGCACCAGCCGCGCGCTCCTCTGGCGAGGCGCCGTATCGCTGCCGCTCGAACAGAACGATCACCAGGCCGGCGGCGCCGAGCCCGGCCACGTACAGGCCCTCGAAGCGAAGCCCCGTCGCGGCGGCCGTCAGACCTCCGAGGAACATGAGCGTCGCCACCACGGCCACCAGCAGACGCACGACCTGCCACATGACGCCTGGCCCTCAGTCGAGCGGCGAGGTGGGCGCGGCGGCGTCGGGCTCGACCACGACCGCCGTGCCGTAGGCGACGATCTCGGACATGGTGCTGCCCAGCGACGAGCTGTCGAAGCGCATGCTCAGCACCGCGTTGGCGCCCATCAGCGTGGCGTTGTGGACCATGCGATCCAGCGCCTGGCGGCGCGTGTCCTCCAGCAGCTCGGTGTACTCGCGGATCTCGCCACCAACGAGTGACCGGAAGAAGGCCGCCAGGTTGCCCGAGAACCCTCGGCTGCGGACCACCAGCCCGAAGACCTGGCCCTTCATCACCGTCACCCGGTGGCCGCCAAGGTAGGGAGTCGTCACGACGATCATGCTCGTCAGTATCGCGCAACGCGGTCCGCTGGAGTGGCCGCTACTCTGAGTGGCCTTACGACCGCCCGCCGCCCCAAAGGACGCCGCTGAATCCCCTTCGACGGTCGTGCCGCTGCCGGGAGCAGCCGTCTGACGCCTGGAGCGCCTCCTGCACGGCTCTCGGCGGTCGTAGGGCTACCGTGAGTGGCGATCAGGCACGCGCTGCAACTCGTCCTAGAATGAACCGATGACGACCGATACCCGCGCCGCGACCGGGGTGCGCGACGTGCAGATGATCATCGGCGGCGAGCAGGTGGCGGCCTCCGACGGCCAGATCTTCGACGTCGTGAACCCCGCCACCGGCGAGACGATCGCCCGCGCTCCGCTGGGCGGCAAGGCCGACGTCGACCGCGCGGTGGCCGCGGCTCAGGCCGCCTTCGAGGACCCGAAGGGCTGGTCAACGTGGTCGGCAGCGAAGCGCGGACGCGCACTGGCCAAATACGCGACCGTCATCAAGGACCACATCGAGGAGTTGGCGCAGCTCGAGAGCCGCAACGTCGGCAAGCCGATCAAGAGCGCCCGCGGCGAGGCGCTGGCGGTGAGCCTCGTGTTCGAGTACTACGCCGGCGCCGCCACCAAGCTGTTCGGCGAGACGATCCCGGTCAGCCGGCCGGGGCTGGACTTCACGCTGCGCGAGCCGATCGGCGTGTGCGGCCTGATCGTGCCCTGGAACTTCCCGATGAACATGGCCAGCTGGAAGCTCGGCCCCGCGCTGGCGGCGGGCAACACCGCCATCCTCAAGCCGGCCAGCTACACGCCGCTCACCGCCATCCGGCTGGGCGAGCTGGCGCTGGAGGCCGGCATTCCAGCCGGCGTGGTCAACGTCCTCACCGGCCCGGGCGGCTCGGCCGGCGCCGCGCTGGCGGCGCATCCGGGCGTCGGCAAGGTGGCGTTCACGGGCGAGACGACCACCGGCCAGGAGATCATGCGGCTGGCCGCCAACAACGTGAAGAAGGTGAGCCTGGAGCTGGGCGGCAAGAGCCCCAACATCGTCTTCGCGGACGCAGACCTGGAGAAGTGGGCGGCCGAGGCTCCATACGCCGTCTTCGACAACGCCGGGCAGGACTGCACCGCCCGCAGCCGCATCTTCGTCGAGGCCTCGGTCCACGACCGAGCGGTCGAGCTGCTAACCGCCGCCACGCAGAAGGTCGTGGTCGGCGATCCGCTCGACGAAGCGACCGAGATGGGCAGCCTGGTCAGCTTCAAGCAGCGCGAACGCGTGCTCGGCTACGTCGAGGCCGGGCGCGAAGAGGGAGCCGAGCTGCTGACCGGCGGCGAAGCGCCCACCGGCGACCCGTTCGACCTGGGCGCCTACCTGCTGCCGACCATCTTCGACGCCTGCCGTCCCGACATGCGCATCGTGCGCGAGGAGATCTTCGGCCCGGTGGTGACCGTCATCCCGTTCGGCGACGAGGCGGAGGCGATCCGCCTCGCCAACGACACCCTGTACGGCCTCGCCGGTTCGATCTGGAGCCGGGACATCGGGCGTGCCCTGCGGGTGGCGAAGGGCATCCGCGTCGGGACGGTGTCAGTCAACAGCAACGCATCGGTCCATACTGAGGCGCCGTTCGGCGGCTACAAGATGTCGGGCATCGGCCGAGAGCTGGGGATGCACGCCCTGGAGCTCTACACCGAGGTGAAGAACGTCTTCGTCGACCTCAGCTGAGGTCTACTGAGCGCGACAGCCGGCCGCGACGCTCCGCCGCGGCTGCGATGAAGGCGGCCCACAGCCGCTCGAATACGGCAGGCGTGAACTCGGTGCGCTCTGGATGGCTCTGCACGCCGATGATCCAGGCGTCCGGATCGGCCGTCTCGAGCGCCTCCACCAGCTCCCCGTCTTCGTGCGGGCTGACCCCCGCGGCGCGCAGGCCGGGTGCCATGTCGGATGGCCGCACGGCCTGGTGGTGGTAGGTGTTCACCTCCAGCTCGGCCGCGGGCTCGGGCGCTCCGAGGATGCGCGCCAGGCGGCAGGCTGGATCGAGGCGCAACGCGTGCGAGTGGGCCTCCGGCGCCGGGTAGGCGGGGCTGGTGTGGCCCTCCAGGTCCTGCAGCAGCGACCCGCCCGAGAAGACGTTGATCGCCTGGAAGCCGCGGCAGATGCCGAGCACCGGCACGTTCCGCTCCCGCGCCGCGCGCCACGCATCAAGCTCGAGCGCGTCCCGCGCCGGCTCGACCGCCGTGGTCGGATGCGCTGACTGGCCGTAGAGCGCCGGGTCGAGATCCGCTCCACCGCTCAGCAGCAGGCCGTCCATGGCCGCGAACGCCCGGCTCCGCTCCTCGGCCGAGCTCGTCTCATCCAGCGGGATCGGCTCACCGCCGGCGCGCTGCACGCCCTCGAAGTAGCGGTCGTTCTTGCGCCACGCCACCTCCTCGTCCCACGCCCGCTCCGGACTCTGGACGGTCACCACGATCCGGGGACGATCGGTCTCGGAGACGGCCATCGCACGATCTTACTCGTGGCTCTGTCTGATGCGGACCCTGCCGTCAGGCGGGTAGAGTTACCTCAGCTGCCGCAATCTGGGGAACCGAGCCATGCGCTTGCCCTTCACCAGGCGTGACGAGGCGCCTCCTCTACCTCCGCTCGAGCCGATTCGGATCTTCACCGACGAGGACGTCATCGACGGGTGGGTGACGCCCGAGGGCCAACGTCTCACCGACCTCCTCCAAGCCGATGAGCTCACCTTCCTGCCCGATGGCGCCGACCGCGACCGGCCGGGCGCCTGGGTCCGGCTCGAAACCAGCCGGATCCGATTCGTGATTCCGCCGCCGCATGTCAGCTCGCCGGAGCAGCGCCTGCCGCGGGACCAGCAGGAGGTGGCGCTCGACATCGGGGGCTATCGGATCAGAGGGATCGCGCACCTGCGGCCCGGCCAGGAGCGCGATGTCTTCCTGCGGGCCACCCATCCGTTCCTGCCGCTCACCGAGGCCACGGTGCGGCTGGTGGAGAGCCGTGAGGCGGATGGCTACGACGTCGTGATCGTCAACCTGCGCTGGGCCGAGTTCGTCGAGGCCTAGGCCGACGGAACGCTCAGCGCAAGCGCCGCCATGATGGCGACGAGCGCCGCCAGGCCGACCAGGGTCATTTGGCGCGTGATCCTTCCCCCTCGCGCCTCAGCGGCGCGCCTGGAAGCATCGGCCTCCTGAAGGAATGTCGCCATACGCTCCTCGTGGATGATGGTGGCGTAGTAGTCATTCACGTCGAGCTCCTGCCTTTCTCCTGCGGCTCGTCGATCGACGTTGAACGTGCGCCTCAGCCACCACTCCGGGCATCGGGAGGATTCCCCAAATTCGACGGTGCGTGGATCCCTATCCTTCGATTCGCGCGTTGTTGTCGGGTCCATCCGGTGTACCGATAATCCCCGGGTGGTGGCACGCGTCTCCAGTGGCAGATTCATCGGCCGCCGGAGCGAGCTGGACCGGTTGCACTCGGCCATGACGCAGTCGCGATCTGCGGAACCGCGGGTCCTCCTCATCGGTGGTGAGGCCGGAGTCGGCAAGACGCGCCTCGTCGAGGAGGCGGCGAAGGTCGCTCGGGCATCCGGTCACACCGTGCTGGTTGGCGGTTGCCTAAACGTCAGCGAGGACGCAGCGCCGCTTGCGCCCTTCGTCGAGGCGATGCGCACCCTCGTCAGCGCGCTGTCGCCCACCCAGCTGGATGAGGTCATCGGGCCAGCGAGCGAGGCGATCGGCCTCATCCTCCCGGATACCGGTGTCGGCCTGCGCCATTCCCCGGCAGCGCAGGCGACTACCCAGTCGCGGCTCTTCGAACACCTGCTCGGCATCCTTACGCGCCTTTCGGCGCACAACCCGGCGCTCATGGTGATCGAGGACATCCATTGGGCCGATCGATCCACACTCGACCTGCTCCGTTTCCTGGCGCGCAACCTGCGCGCGGCTGCGGTCGTGCTCGTGGCAACCTACCGGACCGACGAGCCGAGCCCAAGCGCGTCGCTCGGCGACCTGCTGGCCGAGTTCGAGCGCTCCGGACGGGTGGAGCTCTTTGACCTGGGCTCGTTCAACCGAGCCGAACTCGCAGATCAGCTGCATGGGATCCTGGGCTCGCCGGCGAGCGGTGACCTGGTCGAGCGAATCTACCGGCTCTCTGACGGAAACGCATTCCACGCCGAGGAGCTCGTGGCGGCCGAGGCCGGCGGTCACGGAATGCCCGAGACGCTCGAACGGGTGCTCCTGGCCCGAATTGGCGGCGTTTCCGACGCAGGCCGTGCTCTGCTCCGCATCGCCTCGGTCACAGGTGGCCAAACCACGGAGCAACTGCTGGTCGCCGTGGCCGAGCAAGACGAAGGGACCGTCCGCCAGTCGCTCCACGAGCTCCTCGAACGAAAATTCCTCTTCCGTCGGAAGCGAGGCGGAACCGAGACCCTTGAGTTCCGCCACGCCCTCCTGCAGGAGGTGGTGTATGGACAGCTGCTACCGGTTGAGCGGGCGCGGCTCCACGAAGCGTGCGCCCGTTCTCTGGAGGCCCAGCTACGAGATGTCCCGGACCTAGGCCTGCTGACGGAGCTGGCTCGGCACTGGTCGGAGGCGGGAGACGCCGATCGGGCCCTACGTGCATCGCTCCGGGCGGGCATCGCCGCGGACGAGGCGTACGCGCCATCTGAGGCGGCGCTGCAGTACGAGCGAGCTCTACGCCTGTGGAGCCTCGCACCGAGCGCCGTGGCAGAGACCGGGCTCGACCGCGTCGATCTGCTCGAACGCGCCGCCCGGGCGGAATCCGGCCAGTCCTCCGCGAGGGCGATCGAGCATATCGTGGAGGCGATCACGCTGGTGGATCCCGCGGTCGATGCGGTGCGCGCCGGCCTCCTGCACGAGCGGCTCGGCCGCTACCGATGGATCAATGGCGATGGCGCCGGCGCGAGGGCAGCCTATTTGGAGGCGATGCGGCTGGTGCCGGCTCACCCGCCGACCACCGCACGAGCGCGGGTAACCGCCAGTCTCGGCCAGATTCTGATGATCCTCGCCCGCTTCGAGGATTCGGTACCACTGTGCGAAGAAGCGTTGGCGGCCGCACGCGTGGCAGGCGCTCGCGATGTGGAGGCGCACGCGCTAAACACGCTCGGCCAGGATGTCGCCTATCTGGGCGATGTCGATCGAGGGCTGGCCATGCTTCGGGAATCGCTGGCTATCGCTCGGGAGATCGGTAGCGCCGAAGACGCGGCGCGAGCATATGTGAACCTACTCGACACCCTGAAGGTCAGCGCGCGCTTCGACGATGCCATTGGCCTGGTGCAGGAAGCGTTCGACTACAGCCACGGCCATGGCCTGACCGCGGTCTATGGGATCGGGGCGCTGACGTATGGCGCATGGGCTGCCTACCGATGCGGACGATGGGCAGAGTCGGCACGCCTGCTCGACAGCGCGCGGTTACATCCGGCGGACGGCAAGGATGAACTTGAGATTCTCCTCTTCGGTGCGTTCCTGCAGGTGGGAAGCGGCGCGTTTGAGCTGGCGCGGTCGGGACTGGATCGCGCCCGAGATTTGCTGGAGGGCGCCATCGACACCCAGGACATTGCGCCGTATACGGAAGCGCGGGCGGAACTGGCGCTGTGGACGGGAGAGCCCGCCGCCGCCCGGGTAATCGCTGAGGGCGTTGGACGGGCCGAACCGCCGATTGGCGCGAACATCTCCCGGATCGGCCCGCTGTACGCGCTCGGCGTACGAGCGGCGGCGGATAGGCTCACGGTCAGACGGGATGGGAACGAGCCGGAGCCGGCGGCGGAGCTCCGTCGCCAAGGACGGCGCTATCTGTCCCTAATGGCGGATGCACACGCCCAGATTGCCTCCCGATGGCCGGCACATACCTCGCTTTCCGTGCCGTACCTGCGCCTGTGCGAGGCAGAAGCTACCCGCCTGGGCGAAACGGCCGACCCGGACGCGTGGAACACGGCAGCCGAGGCACTCGCCGGCCTGCGGTTGCGGTATCCGTTCGCGTACGCGCGCTGGCGCCAGGGCGAGGCGATCCTCGCGCTGAGGCACGGCAAGGCAGCAGCTCGCAGCCCCCTGCGCGAGGCCAGCGAGATCGCTCTCGAGCTGGGAGCCGAGCCGTTGCGCGCGGCGATCGCTCAGGTCGCCGACCGTGCCGGCCTGGAGCTCACCGGATCGCGTACCGGCGAAGTGGAGGAGCCCGTGCGGCGATTCGGGCTGACCCGGCGAGAACTGGAAGTCCTGCGCCTCCTCGTAGACGGGCGAACCAATCGGGAGATAGCCGGGGAGCTATTCATCACCGAGAAGACGGCTGGCCACCACGTCTCCAGCATCCTCGGCAAGCTTGATGTGGCAGGTCGGCTGGAAGCCGCTGCTGTCGCCCACCGCGTCGGCCTGGTGGACCGGTAGTGCACCGGAGGGCAGAGCTCAGGGGCCGCGCCCGGGATCGGACTTGAGTGGAGCCGAAGGTGGGATTCGAACCCACGACCGACGGTTTACGAAACCGTTGCTCTACCCCTGAGCTACTTCGGCCCGATCCGCGAGGGCGGATTCTACCATCGCGTCGACAGCACTCCCACCTGCGGGCTTGATCACGCCGCGATCACAACGGCCAAGTTAACGGCCGATCCTGGCCGGTCGGCTCGCTACGCGTTCACCGCGGCCAACGAGACGCCAAATCCGCTACAAACTTGGCCGATCCGATCACCCCAGCGATCGCGTGACAAGGAAGCGGCCGGACCCTGCGCTAGTCCCCGATGGTCCGGGCCGCGAGGGCGCGAATCGCCTCGACATCGGGGATGAGGATGTAGCCGCGGCCGTCGCCGGCGTCGCCCTCGAAGGTGATGAACTCGGTCGGCTGCAGCACCTCGCGGGTGACGGTCGCCGACTGCGCGCGGCGCGCGATCTCGAGCAGGGTCGGCAGTTCGTCGAGCGGCAGATCGGTCTCGAACGAGTTGAGCCCGTCGAGCAGCGCCGCGACGTCGACATCGGTCTCGGGTGAGACCAGTCGCGCCGCGAGATCCAGCAGCACCTCCTGCTGACGGGCCGCTCGCCCGTAGTCGGTGTCGACCCGGGTCCGGACGTAGGCCAGCGCGGTCGGTTCGTCGAGCGTCTGCCGGCCGGGCTCCAGGTGCAGGTTCACGATCGGATCGTCCAGCGCATCCGGCGGGTTGACCTCCACCCCGTCGACGGCATCGACCAGCGCCACCAGGTCGTCCATGTCGATCTGCACGTAGCCGTCGATCGGCACGTCGAACAGCGTGGCGACTGCATCGACCAGGGCGTCCACGCCCAGCTGGTCGTAGATGGCGTTCACCTTGCTCGACCAGGTCGTGCCGTCCGGCATCGGGATGTCGACCGTGTCACGCGGCAGGCTGATGAGCGTCACCTCCGACTGGTCCGCGCTCACGGTGGTCAGCATGATCGTGTCGCTGTTGGCGCCCATTCCCTGCTCGCGTCGGGATTCCGAGCTGTCCAGACCGATGACCAGCACCGTGAGGCGACTTCCCAGCAGCGCTCCGTTCAAGCTTGCCGTTGGGCTCGGTGACAGGCTGAGACTGGGGCTCGGCGAGTCCGCCGGTGCCTGGCGCTGCGACAACAGCACGACGGCCAGCACGGCCGCCACGATCAGCAGGACGGTGACGAGCACCGCGACGACACGAGCATTCATGGCGGGCTCACCCCTGCGTGCGGCGTGCCACGCCGGCGGCTACTCCGGCGGCGCCCAGCCGTGGATCAGCTCGTGGTGGAAGCGAGGCTCGGCGCCGGGCGGAGCCGGCTTGGGCACCGGCGCGATCGGCAGGCGGCCACGTTGCGCCTGGGCGAAGTAGGCGCAGACATCGGTCAGCGGACACAGGCCGCAGATCGGTCGCGGTGCACGGCAGGTGTCACGCCCATGGCGAATGAGCTCGACATGGAAGGGGTACACCTCGTCCGGCTGGAGCACCTCCTCCAATAGGTCATGCGCCCGCTCGAGCGGGGTGCGCGGCGGCAGCATCCCGAGCCGGGTGGCGACCCGGTGGACGTGCGTGTCGACCGGCAGCGCCGGGCGCCCGAAGTTGAAGAGCAGCACGATGGCCGCGGTCTTGCGCCCGATCCCCGGCAGCGCGTCCAGCCAGTCGCGCGCCTCGCCCAGGGGCATGCTGGCCAGGAACGAGAGGTCCCAGGTGCCGTCGGTGGCGTCCTTCACCTCGGCCAGGACGTGCTGGATGCGCGGCGCCTTGGTCGGCGCCAGGCCGCCCGGCCGGATCACCTCGATCAGCTCGTCGGTCGGGGCGGCCAGCACCTCGTCCCAGGAGGCGTAGCGGGCGCGCAGCGCGGTAAAGGCCCGGAACGAGTTGGTGTCGGCCGTGTTCTGCGACAGGATCGTGAGCACCAGCTCGCTGACCGCGTCGAGCCGAGGGCCGGCCCAGGTTGGGTGGTCGTAGCGCTCGCCAAGACGCTCGAGCGCGACCGCGACCAGCTGCCGTCGGCGGCGTCGATCGGCGGCAAGCTTCTGCGGGCTCGGGCCGCGCCGCCGCGGGCGAGCCTTGCTGCGAGTGGTCAGCGGTCCGGGT
>DASWIE010000102.1:0-1580 GCA_036397815.1 Candidatus Limnocylindria bacterium | reverse complement strand
GCCGCCGCAGCGCGGGCAGGCGGTGATGTTCACCATCTGGCCCAGGATCGTCTGGCTGACCCGGCGCCGCTCCCCGGTGCCGTTGCACTCCGGACAGCGCTCAGGCTCGCTCCCCGGTTCGGCGCCGCTGCCGTCACAGGTGGAGCACCGCACCAGGGTCGGGAACCGAATCTCGCGGTTGATCCCGGTCACCGCCTCGGCCAGGGTGATGGTCAGGTCGTATCGCAGGTCGGAACCGGCGACCACTCGCTGGCGCCGTCGCGTCCCGGCCGGCGCGCCGCCGAAGAACGCGTCGAAGATGTCGCCGAATGGCCCGAACCCGCCGCCGAACGGCTCCCCGGTGGCGCTCGACCCGTCCACGCCGGCGTGGCCGAACATGTCGTACGCCGCCCGCCGCTGCCGATCCGACAGGACGCGATACGCCTCGTTCAGCTCCTTGAACCGCTCCTCGGAGCCTGAGCTGGCATCGACGTCCGGGTGGTGCTTCTGCGCTGCGCGGCGGAAGGCGCGCTTGATGTCCCCCTCGGACGCGTCGCGCTCCACGCCCAAGATGTCGTAGTAGTCGCGCTTGACGGCCATTGCCGGCGGATTATACCGATTGGCACTCTCCGACCACGAGTGCCAGAGCAGCCGCAGGGGCCGATCGGCTCTCCTTCAGCGGTTCGTCTAGCATCGGTCAACCGATGCCGACCTCCGCCAGCACTGCCCACCTCTCCGCCGATCATGCCCGGCGTTTCCTGGTCCGCCGCCAGCTCCTGGACCCCCCGCGCTCCCTGCCGGCGAAGCCGGAATCGGTCCTTCGCGTCATTGAGCGCCTGGGAAGCGTGCAGTTCGATCCGCTCGAGGTGCCCGGCGCCCGCAGCAACGACCTGATGCTGCATGCGCGGATCAAGAACTTCCGCCGGGAATGGACCGACGGCTGGCTCTACGCGCCGCTGGGCGAGCGACGGCTCATCGAGCTTTACAACAAAAGCCTCAACATCCTGCCGATCGAGGAGCTTCCTCTCCACCGCGCGGCCTGGGAGCAATGGCGCGATGGCCTGGAGAACGGCGTGCTGCGTGAGCACGATGAGCTAGTGACGACGATCCTCCAACGCGTGGAGAGCGACGGCCAGCTATCGACCGATGCATTCCGCGACATCGAGCATCGAGTCGAATGGTGGTGGGACAGCGACGGGGCATCCACCACTCGCGCGGCCAAAGCGGTGATGGAGTCGCTCTTCGTCATCGGCCGGCTGGGAATCGCCCGCCGCGAGGGGAGCCGGCGCTACTACGACCTCATCGAGCGTCTGGTCCCCGCTGACCTGCTCGCGCAAAGCGCGGATCCCGCGGACCAGCATCGGCACCGGCTGCTCTCGCGCCACCGAGGCGTGGGCCTTATGGCCGTCGGCGGTCCGGGGGAGCTCGTGGCGGGCACCGGCAAAGCGGCTGACCGGGCAAGCATGACCGCGAAGCTCGTCGAAGACGGCACCCTCATCCCGGTCCAGGTCGAAGGGTTTCGCGAGGTGCGTCACGTCCTGGCCGAGGAATGGCCCCTCCTCGAGGCAACCGCATCCCCGGACCCGAGGACCCGACCAGCC
>DASWIE010000101.1:0-41734 GCA_036397815.1 Candidatus Limnocylindria bacterium | reverse complement strand
CCGGACTGCGACCTGCCGCTGGTCTACCACTCATCGGGCGAGCAGCTGCGCTGCCACCACTGCGGGCGAACGGCGCGGCCGCCGAGGCGCTGCCCGACCTGTGGCAGCGCCCGGATCCGCTACTTCGGCGCCGGCACGCAGCGGGTGGAGGCCGAGCTGCGCTCCCGCTTCCCGCAGCTGCGCGTCGCTCGCCTGGACTCGGACGCGCTGGCCGCACGACGCGGGTTCGAGGCGGTGTACGACGACTTCCGCGACGGGCGAGTCGACGTGCTGGTCGGCACCCAGCTGGCGGCCAAGGGGCTCGACCTGCCGAGCGTGACCCTGGCCGCGGTGATCGCCGCCGACGTGACCCTCAACCTGCCTGACTACCTGGCGCCCGAGCGAACCTTCCAGCTGCTGGCCCAGGTCGCCGGTCGGGCCGGTCGAGGACCGATGCCGGGGCGGGTCATCATCCAGACCTACGCCGCCGACCACTACGCGGTGCGGGCCGCCGCCCGCCTCGACGTCGACGGCTTCGCCGACGAGGAGCTTGCCCGCCGCCGTCTGCTCGGCTACCCACCGGCCACCGTGCTCGCCCGGCTGCTGATCGCCGACCCTGATCGAGACCGAGCCGAGACACGCGGCCGCGAGGCGGCCGAAGCCGTGGGCATGCCGGGCGTCGAGGTGCACGGGCCGCTGCCGGCCTACGTCGCGCGCCGGGCCGGTCGCTGGCGCTTCCAGGTGGTCCTCCGCACCGCCAGCGAGGCCGCTCGGGCGGCGGCGCTGGAGCGGGTGCCGGCCGGCGTGGCCATCGACGTGGACCCCGAATCGCTCCTCTGAGGCATCGGTACAATGCGGCTAATGGTCATCCGCGCCATCCTCACCGCCGAGGAGCCGATCCTGCGCGAGCGAGCCCGGAAGGTGACGCAGTTCGACGCGTCGCTCCACCGGCTCCTTGACGACATGCTCGAGACGATGCGCGATGCGCCGGGCATCGGTCTTGCGGCCAACCAGATCGGCGTGCCGCTGCAGGTCGCCGTGATCGAGCTCGAGGAGAAGGTCACCGAGCTGATCAATCCGCAGCTGGTCCGCTCGACCGGCGAGATCATCGACTGGGAGGGTTGTCTCTCGATTCCCGGGTTCGTGGCGGAGGTGAGGCGCCACGCCAGGGTCACGGTCAAGGCCAAGAACCGCCACGGCAAGGAGTTCCGGGTGAAGGCCGAGGATCTCTTCGCCCGGGCGCTCCAGCACGAGATCGACCACCTCAACGGCATCCTCTACATCGACTACCTGGAGTCGCTCGAGGAGCTGGTGCGGATCGGCGAGCACCCCAGCGAGGTGGCGGAAGAGACGGTCGCGGGCATCTAGGTGGCTCGTACGCGGGTCGGGCGCCTCGGACGGCTCGCCTTCGTCGGCACCGGCGCCTTCGGGGTCCCGCTGCTCGCCCGCCTGCCCGATCTCGCCGACGACCTGCTCGTCTTCAGCCAGCCCGATCGACCCGCCGGCCGCGGCCTGCGCCCACGCCCATCGCCGGTGGCGGCCTGGGCGCGTGCCAACGATGTTCGTGTCGAGACGCCGCGACGCCTCCGCTCAGACGAGGGCCGCGCCGCGCTGCGCGACTTCGCCCCCGACGGCCTGCTGTTGGTCGCATATGGGCAGCTCATTCCCGACGACCTGCTGGAGCTGGCGTCGCGACCGCCCCTCAACGTCCATCCCTCGCTGCTCCCGCGACACCGAGGCGCGGCTCCGGTCGCCTCGACCATCCTGGCCGGCGACCGGACGGGCGGCGTGACGCTGATGGTGATGACCGCGGAGTTGGATGCCGGCCCGATCGTGGCGCAATGGCCGGTCGCGCTGACCGGACGCGAGACGACGCCGCAGCTCGAGGCTCGGCTCTCCCAGCTGGTGGCCGACGTGGTGCCGCCCGAGCTCGAGCGTTGGGCCGATGGGGACCTCGACCTCACGCCCCAGGATGATCGCGCGGCGACCCTGATCCATCCGTTCCGCCGCTCCGACGGCTGGATCGACTGGCGGCGGCCCGCGGAGACGATCGATCGTCAGGTCCGGGCGCTGCAGCCATGGCCCGGGGCCTGGACCACGATCGACGGCCGTCGCCTCCACGTCCGCCTCGCCCATCCCGTCGCGGGGGTCGACGGCGTGCCGATCGGCAGCCTCCTGCCGGGGGAGTGGCCGCGCGTCGCCAGCGGTCAGGGAGCGCTGTCACTGGATGTCATACAGCCCGAGGGCAAGGGCATGATGCCCGGCGACGCGTGGCGGCGTGGGCTGGCGCGCGACCACGTCCTGCTCGGCGCGTCCCCGCCGGCGACCGGCTAGCCAGATCGAGGCTCTCTGCGCACGGCGCTATACTCGATTGGCTTCCAAGGAGGTAGCAGAACAACTATGCAAGGCATCCTGCCGTACATCCTGCTGGTGATGCTCCCGAGCATCGCCATCACCGGCTGGGCGGCGTGGCGCGTGCGCTCCACCTATGCCCGCTGGTCGAAGGTCGACTCGGGAATCAGGGTCAGCGCCTTCGACTTCGCCCGACAACTCCTCGACCGCCAGGGGCTCCACGACGTCAAGATCGAGCCGGTGCCCGGGAACCTGACCGACCACTACGACCCGCGCGGCAAGGTCCTGCGGGTCAGCAGCTCGGTCGCCGGTCGTCCCGAGCTTGGCTCCTACGATCCCAACGCCGCAGCCCTGGGCGTCCCTCCCAGTGATCGGCTCTCGGTGGCGGCCGCCGCCGTCATCGCCCACGAGGTCGGCCATGCCGTCCAGGACCGCGAGCGCGATCCGTGGATGGTCGTTCGACAGACGATCGTGCCGGCCGTGCAGTTCGGCTCGGGGGTTGCCCCGTGGCTGATCATCGGCGGCCTGATCTTCAACGTGCTCGGCCTCGCCTGGGTCGGCCTGATCGCCTTTGGGGCGGCCGTCCTGTTCACGTTCGTGACGCTGCCGGTCGAGATCGGCGCGTCCGGCAAGGCGCTCGCCTTCGTCTCCACGCTGGGGATGGTGGGAGAGCGGCAGACCGGCGCGCGTGATGTGCTCAAGGCAGCCGCCTGGACCTACGTGGCCGCCGCGCTGACGGCGCTGCTGACGTTCCTGTACTACCTGATGCTGATTGCCGGCCGTCGTGACTGAGCTGCCACTCGCCGGCTCGAGGCCGGCGATCAGCGAGGTCGAGGCCGCAACGCTCGCCGCGTGGCTGAATGCCCGCGGCGAGCCCGCGTACCGGGCGGAGCAGGTCCTGGCCGGCGTCCATCGGCCCGACGTTGCCGGCTTCGACCAGCTGACCGATC
Organism: Candidatus Limnocylindria bacterium; assembly: GCA_036397815.1. Classification (GTDB taxonomy): domain Bacteria; phylum Chloroflexota; class Limnocylindria; order QHBO01; family QHBO01; genus DASQFY01. The sequence continues at coordinate 38,453 of DASWIE010000101.1, read as the reverse complement.
TGCCGCTGGCCCTGCGTGCGGCCCTGGATTCTTCGTTCCGCTTCTCGACTATCGCCGCCAGCCACGTGCTGAGCGGCGATCGCGGGCTGACCGCCAAGGCGGTGCATGAGCTTGCCGACGGCCAGCGCATCGAGTCCGTGCTGATGCGCACGCCTGCCCGCGGACGCAGCGCGGCTCGGACCACCATCTGCATCTCGAGCCAGGCCGGCTGCGCGGTCGGCTGCCCGTTCTGCGCCACCGGGCAGGCGGGATTCGGGCGCCATCTGAGCCCCGGCGAGATCGTCGACCAGGTGCTGCACTGGCATCGTGCCCCATGGCAGGCGCTCGGTGCCGACTGGCGGCCGGGCGTGCGGTCGGGCCACTACAACATCGTGTTCATGGGCATGGGCGAGCCGCTCAACAACACTGACCGCGTGTTCTCGGCCGTCAGGCTCCTCAACGACCCGGATCGCCTTGGGGTCGGTGCTCGCCACGTGACGGTCAGCACCTCCGGCGTGGTGCCGGGGATCGACCGCATGATCGACGAGCTGCCGCAGGTCAACCTGGCGATCAGCCTGCATGCCGCCGAGGATGGGTTGCGCGACGAGCTGGTCCCCCTCAACCGCAAGTGGCCGATCGCCAAGCTGATCGGAGCCGGCCGCCGCTTCGCCGAGCGGACCGGCCGGCGGGTCAGCCTGGAGTACGTGATGATCGACGGGATGAACGACTCGCTCGCGCTCGGAGAGCGTCTGGGAGCGGTCGCGTCGGGCTGGCTCAGCCACGTCAACCTGATCCCGCTCAACCCGACGCCCGGCTCGCGGTGGAGCGGCACGCCGCGCGATCGACTGGTCGCCTTCGCCGACGTGGTGCGCGCCGCTGGTGTGGCAGTGACCATCCGCGACACGCGCGGCCGCGAGATCGAGGCGGCATGCGGCCAGCTGCACGCGCAGCTGGCCGGGCGTGAGCTGCCTCGGACGGAGGCATCGGTTCAGCCAGAGCCCGTGCTGCGATGACCGTCCGACCGCCGCAGATCAGCGCCAGCATCCTGACCGCCGACTTCGCGCGCCTCGGCGAGGAGGTGCGCCGCGCGGTCGCCGGTGGCGTCGACTCGATCCACCTCGACGTCATGGACGGGCATTTCGTCGACAACATCACGATGGGGCCGGTGGCGGTGGAGGCGCTGCGCCCGCACGCGACGGTGCCCTACCACAGCCATCTCATGATCAGCGAGCCGTTGCGCTACGTCGAAGCGTTCGTGGACGCCGGAAGTGACGTGGTCGCCTTCCACGTGGAGGCGCGGGACGACCCGGGCGCGGTGATCGACGCGATCCACCGTGGCGGGCGGGGCGCCGGCCTGGCGCTCAACCCGGAGACGCCCGCCAGCGCGGTGCTCCCGTACCTCGGCCGCCTCGAGCTGCTGCTGGTCATGACCGTACACCCCGGCTGGGGTGGCCAGCCGTTCATGCCGGAGGTCCTTCCCAAGCTGGCGGCCCTGCGCTCCGAGGCCGAGCGCCGGGGGCTCGACCTCGCAATCGGGGTCGACGGCGGCGTCAACCTCGAGACGATCGGCGGGGCCCACGCCGCGGGCGGCGACGTCCTGGTCGCCGGCAATTCGCTGTATGGCGGCCAGGGCGACCTCAGGCCGGTCGTCGACGCGCTGCGCGCTGCCGCGGCGGCTGGCGTCGGCCCCGAGGCGACTGCGGCACGGTGAGGTCGCCCGCGGTCCGAATCACCGGCCGGCGCCTGGCGGTTTCGCTCTTCCTGCTGGCCACCTTGCTCGCGTCGTGTGGCGAATCCGGCCCGCTCCCGTTCCTCCCCACCCCGAAGCCGACGCCGGAGCAGCCTCGCGAGGTGACGGTCGTGGTCCTGCAGCGGGATACCGATCTCCCGGTGGCGGGTGCCAGCCTGGAGGCTGACGGCGCGACCGCGGTGACCGGCGAGGACGGCCGGGCGGTGTTGGTCGCGATGCGGGGAGCGTCCGTCGAGGTCGTGGCGGACGGCTACGACGCCGCCAGCGTTCCGGTCCCCGCCGACGGCGACCTGACGCTCGAGCTGCGGCCGAACGTGGTGAGCGGTGTCGTCACCGACGGCGCGGGCAAGCCGATTAAGGGGGCGCGCGTCTTCGTCGACGGCAGCCAGGCGATGGTCCGCACCGATGCCCGCGGGCGGTACACGCTGGGCGGCGTGCCGGAGGAGGGCAGCCTGATCTACAAGATGGCCGGCTACCGGCTGGGCGTGATCCCGATCGACGCCGAGATGGTGAAAGAGGTGGCGCTCGAGCCCTTCGCGGTGCGCGCGCTTTACGCCCCCGGCGCGGTCTTCGAGGGCGCAGGCCGCCTCGACGAGCTGCTGGCCCTGATCGATCGCACGGAGGCCAACGCCCTGGTGATCGACGTCAAAGAGACCGATGGCTGGCTCTACTACGAGACGGATCTGCCGGCAGCGGTTGCCGCCGGGTCTGACAAACGGCCGATCTTCGATCTGGCGGAGCTCCTGCCGGCCCTCAGGGAGCGTGGCATCTACCTCGTCGCACGGATGGTCGTGATGAAGGACAACACGGTCGGCGTCTCGCGCCCCGAGCTGGCGGTCAGGAACTCCGCCACCGGCGAGCCGTGGCGCGATTACGGCGGCGGCGTCTGGCTCGATCCGTACAACCCGGGCGTGGCCGAGTACATCGCCGCCATCGCCGGCGACCTGGCCGCCAAGGGCTTCGACGAGGTTCAGCTCGACTACGTGCGCTTCTTCAGCGATGGCGACTATTCGGTCGCCGAGCCGAACCTGCCGAACACGCAGTCGTTGCGGCTGCCGGCCATCCGGAGGCTCTTCCGGCTGGTCTCCGGCGAGCTGGCGACCACGCGCGCCTTCTTCGCCGCCGACGTCTTCCCGATCAGCTTCATCGCACCGGACGACCAGGGGATCGGGCAGCGACCGGAGGTGATCATGCCGTACGTCGACTATTTCAGCCCGATGGTCTACCCGAGCCACTATGCCGCGGGCACCTTCGGCTTCGCGGTCCCCAACAATCACCCGTACGAGATCATCGACGAGACGCTGCAGATCATGAACGACCAGGCCGCCGGCCTGCCGATAGTGATTCGTCCGTGGATCCAGGACTTCGGCCTGCCGCCGGTCCCGCGCTACTCGGCGGCGCAGGTGCGCGCCGAGATGCAGGCGCTCACCGACAACGGCGCCGTCGGCTGGATGATCTGGCACGCGGCGGCCCACTTCACCGAGGCCGCGCTCGGACCTCCGCGCGAGGGCGAGGAGTACGCCCCCATCACCTCGGCCGCCGGCTCGGCTGCCAGCTCGGCCGCGCCCAGCGCGTCGCCCTAGGCCCGGTGCGCCTTGTCGTCCAGCGCGTCAGCCGCGCCGCCGTGCGGGTCGGCTCGGAGACGGTCGGTGCGATCGGCCCGGGGGCGGTGGTCCTGGTCGGGATCGGCGGCGGGGACTCGCCTGAGCTCCTCGACCGCATGGCGGATAAGCTGCTCGGCCTGCGCTACTTCGAGGATGATGCCGGCCGCACCAACCGATCGATCGCTGAGGCAGGCGGCAGCCTCCTGCTGATCAGCCAGTTCACGCTCTACGCGGACCTGCGTCGTGGACGACGCCCCGGGTTCACGGATGCGGCGCAACCCGAGATTGCGGCGCCGTTAGTCGAGCGCTTTGCTGCGCGGCTGCGCGAAGGCGGCGCCGAGGTCGCGACCGGCCGTTTCGGGGCGTCGATGGCGGTCGAGCTGGTGAACGAGGGGCCGTTCACCTTGGTGTTGGACTCAGACCGCGACCTCGCCTGAGCAGAAGCGACCCTGGCCGCGTCCCTCTGGGGTGCCACCAGGTGTGGCATTCCGACCATCGGCGCGAGCCGACAAGGTGGTCTACCGCTGTTCGATGGTCAGGTGGCCACGGTGATTGGCCATCCGGCAGCCCGGAGGCTCTCTCGGAGCAGTGAGGCTTCGCTCGATGGCCAGAATGCCACCGGGGGTGGCAAGGACGGGCTCGCCGGGAAGTGGTGGGTTCAGACCTTCTCGGCGGTCCGGCGGCAGCGCGAACAGGCCTTGACGCGGACCATGCGGCCGTCGCGCGCGATCATCATCGGCTGCAGGTTCGGAAGCCAGCGGCGTATGGCGCGCTTCCGGTTCATTCCGACCGACTGCGGGTTCCAGCCGGTGATCGGCCGCTTGCCGCAGATGTCGCACACACGAGCCATGGGGTACTCCACTCACGAACGAACCGGCGCACCATCCGCTCGGCGACGCCGGAACGACCGCGATCCTAGCACGCTACGATCGGCCCATGCAATCGAGCGCCCCAACCCTGGTCATCGTCTCGGGCGCTCCTGGGAGTGGCAAGACGACGCTGGCGCGGCGCCTGGCGTTCGACCTTCGCCTGCCCCTCCTTTCCAAGGATCAGCTCAAGGAAGCCCTGGCCGATGCCATGGGCGCGCCACCGGACGTGCCGGCTTCCATGCGGCTTGGCGCCGGCGCCTACGCCACGCTTTATCTCGTTGCTCAGCAGCTCCTGGAGGCCCGGACTGGACTGATCCTCGAGAGCAACTTTCGCCGCGGTACGTCGGAAACGGACCTCCAGCCCCTGTTGGCGTGGAGCGATCCAGGCCTCATCCACTGCACCGCGGCGCCAGAGATCGTGCAACGACGGTACGCGGAACGGCATGATCGCGGAGATCGACACCCGGCGCACCTCGACGCTGATCGAGCGGCCGCGCTGGCCGACGATCTGGCAGCCGGGCGCTACGAGCCGCTGGATCTTCCGATCCCGATCCTTTCAGTCGACACGACGGACGGTTGGCGCCCGCCATACGAAGAGGTTCGCGACTTTGCCGCCGTGCCGCGCGCCAGCTTGATGCGATGACGCAGGCATCGGTCGCGGCTCCCCGAGGCCTATCCCGCGAGGACCTCGACCGGCCGATCCGCGCTGCCCTGCCGGAGCTGGCGCGCGGGGCCAGCACGCTCGCGCGGCTGGGAATCGTGACGCCCCGCCAGGGGCTCTTCTACCTGCCGTTCCGCTATGACGACTTCTCTGAGCTGCGGCCGCTGGGCGAGCTGGTGCCCGAGGAGAAGCAGTCGTCCGTCGCGCGCGTGACGGACCTGAAGATCGAGAAGGGCTTTGGTCGGCGCCCGCAACGGGTCATCGCGCAGCTCGCCGACGACACCGGCACGGCCGAGGCGATCTGGTTCGGGCGGCGCTACGTCGAGACGCGGCTGCACGCCGGCGACGAGATCGTGGTCAGTGGCAAGGTGACGCTCCGCGGCTGGCGGCCGCAGTTCACGTCGCCCGAGTTCTCGCCCGCGGGCCGCAGCTCGATGCACACCGCGCGCGTGGTGCCGGTCTACCCGCTGGTCGGCGGCGTGACCCAGAAACGGGTCCGCGAGCTGCTGGCGCGCATCCTCGACCGAGCGCTGCCTGCCCTCGACGATCCGCTGCTGCCGGCGGAGCGGGTAACGCTGCCGCCGCTGGACGAGGCGCTGCGGGCCGCGCATTTCCCGGAAGAGGCCGCCGACGTGGCCGGCGCCCTCGACCGGCTCGCCTTCGACGAGCTGCTGGCGCTGCAGCTCAGCCTGGCGCAGGCGCGTCGCGCCCGTGAGGGGCAGCGCGCCGCCAAGGTGCTGATCGACCCAGGGGAGCTCGAGCGGCTGCTGGCCGCGCTGCCCTTCACCCTCACCGCCGACCAGCGAGCCGCGGTCGACGAGATCGAGGTCGACCTGGCGAGCGAGCGCCCGATGCGACGCCTGCTGCAGGGCGACGTGGGCAGCGGCAAGACCGCGGTCGCGGCCGTGGCGCTGGCCGGCGTCGTGCGCTCCGGATGGCAGGCGGCGCTGATGGCGCCAACCGAGATCCTGGCGCGCCAGCACCACGCCGGCCTCGCCCCACTGCTCGAGGCGCTCGGCGTGCGGGCCGAGTTCCTGTCCGGCTCGCTGCGCGCCGGCGACAAGCGAGCGATCCACGCCGCAATCGAGGCGGGCGAGGCGGAGGTCGTGATCGGGACGCATGCCGTGATCAGCGAGGCGGTCACCTTCCGCAACCTCGGCCTGGCGGTGGTCGACGAGCAGCATCGCTTCGGGGTCGCGCAGCGCGCCGCGCTGCAGGCCAAGGGAGCCGGCCTGGAGCCGCACGTGCTGGCGCTGACCGCCACCCCGATCCCGCGCACGCTGGCGCTCACCTTCTACGGCGACCTGTCGATCAGCACCATCCGTGAGCTGCCACCGGGGCGGCGTCCCATCCGGACGGAGCTGCGGACCCGGGCGGCGCTGCCGAAGATCGAGGCCTTCCTGGCCTCCGAGGCCGCAGCCGGCCGGCAGTCGTTCGTGGTCGCGCCACTCGTCGTCGAGAGCGAGGCACTGACTGCCGTCTCCGCCGAGGCCGAGGCGGAGCGCCTGCAGGCTGCGCTGCCGGGCCTGCGCATCGGCCTGGTGCACGGCCAGCAGCGCGCCGACCTGCGGGACGCCGCCATGGCCGCCTTTGCCTCCGGCGAGCTGGACGTGCTGGTCGCCACCACGGTGGTGGAGGTGGGCATCGACGTGCCGAATGCCAGCGTGATGCTGATCGAGGACGCCGAGCGCTTCGGCCTGGCGCAGCTTCACCAGCTGCGGGGCAGGGTGGGACGTGGTCCGCATCGGTCGTACTGCATCCTCCTCTCGGACTCGACCGATGACCTGGCCAGGCGCCGGCTGGAGGTGGTGCACGGCTCCAGTGACGGCTTCGCCATCGCCGAGGCCGACCTGGCCCTCCGCGGCGCCGGCAACCTGCTCGGAACCCGCCAGTCGGGCCTGCCGCCGCTCCGCGTCGCCTCGCTCTTCGAGCCGCGCCACGTTGCGCTCGCCGAACGGGCGCGGACGCTGGCCGATCATCTCGTGGCAAGCGACCCGAGTCTCATCGAGCGGCCGGAGCTTGCCCGCCTGCGCGCCGACTTCGCGGCGGCCGAGGCGGAGGAGGGCGACGCCGCGTGACGGCCGGATGCGGGTGATCGCGGGCACGGCGCGCGGCGTCCCGCTGGTGGCGCCCCGTGATCGTGGCACGCGTCCAATTGCCGACCGGGTGAAGGAGACCCTGTTCGCGATCGTTGGCGAGCGGGTGGTCGGTGCCAGCGCGGTGGACCTGTACTCCGGCAGCGGGGCGATCGGGATCGAGGCGCTCTCGCGCGGCGCCGCTCACGTCACGTTCGTGGAGCGCGGGCGCGTGGCGCTGGACGCGATCCGCCAGAACCTGGAGCGCACTCGTCTGGCGGCCGATGCATCGGTCCAGGCCCGGGAGGTGCTGCCCTTTCTGGCCGGCCCGGTTGGGGAGCCGTTCGACCTCGCCTTCCTGGATCCGCCGTATGCGGAGCGTGCTATCCTCGCGCCGCTCGAACGGCTGGTGCCACATCTGGCCCCCGACGCGCTGGTGGTGGTCAAGCACTTCTGGCGCACCCAGGTGCCCACCGTCGAGGGGCTGGCGCACGTGCGCGAACGACGCTTCGGCGAGACGGCGCTCACCTTCCTGGAGGCGTCGAGCGAGACCGATGAAGTGGAGGTGCCATGAGCCGCGTCGCCGTCTTCCCGGGCTCGTTCGACCCGATGACCATGGCCCACCTCGATGTCGCCCGCCGAGCGGCCGCCCTCTTCGATCGGCTGGTGGTGGGCGTCCTGCACAACCCCAAGAAGTCGCCGGTCTTCGACATCGATGAGCGGGTCGAGCTGATTCGCGCCTCGGTCGCCGATTTCGGGGCCAACGTGCAGGTCGAGGCCTTCGACGGGCTGACGGTCGTGTTCGCCGACCGCCAAGGGGCGAGCTTCATCGTGCGCGGGCTGCGTGCGGTGAGCGATTTCGAAGCGGAGCTGCAGATGGCCCACACCAACCGCAAGCTGCAGCGCGGGGTCGACACCGTCTTCCTGATGAGCGCCCTCGAGTTCGGCTACCTGTCGAGCACGCTGGCCAAGGAGGTCGCCCAGTTCGGCGGCGACGTGTCCGGCATGGTTCCGCCACCGGTGGCCGCGGCGCTGGTCGCTCGCTTCGCCGGCTGACGGCCTCTGGAACGGCCAGGCCCAGTTCCGGGGCTATAATCGCCCGCGTCGGACGGAGGGCCCAGTCACGGACATCATCTTCCTCGTCGAACGCCTCGAGTCCCTCGTGGCGAGCAGCAAGAAGCTGCCGCTGACCAACAGCGTGGTGCTCGACCAGGCGGCGGTCCTCGAGTTGATCGACCAGCTGCGCGTCTCGGTCCCCGACGAGGTGCGCCAGGCGAAGCGCATCACCGAGGAGGCTGCTCGTATCACCGAGCGCGCCCGCGACGAGGGCGACCAGGTGGTGGCGCGGGCCCAGGAGCAGGCGGCGCAGATGCTCGAGGAGCGCGAGCTGGTGCGCATGGCCCAGCAGCGCGCCGGCGAGATCCTGGATGCCGCCAATCACGAGGCGGCCGAGGTTCGCCGCGGGGCCGACGAGTACGCCGCCGGCGTGCTGATCCGGCTCGAGGGCGAGTGCATCAAGGCACTGACCAGCATCAAGCGGGGCATCGACATGCTCGACGAGCGACACCGTCCGCCGCGGGCGGGCGACAACGAGCTCAGCCCCGCGCCGATGAGCGGGGAGCAGGAGCCGACCGAAGCCGCCCGGCGCCCATGACCGCCTTCAACGTCGCGGGTCTGCTCCGGGAGCCGCCGGGGTCGGTCCGGGCTTACCGGCTTCGGGATCGGTACATCTCGCTCGGCTCCGACGTCGAGCTGGCGGGGCCGGTCGACGGTGACCTGCGCCTGCAGCGCACCAACCGCGGCATCCTGGTGCGCGGCGGCCTGGACGCCCCCGTGCGCCGCACCTGCGCCCGCTGCCTGGAGCCGTTCGTGGAGCCGGTCCACGTCACCGTGTCCGAGGAGTACCTGCCCAGTATCGATCCGGAGAGCGGCCGGGCCCTGCCCGACCCGCCGCCCGACGAGCCGGTACAGCTCATCGACCCGCATCACGAGATCGACCTGACGGGGGTGCTGCGGGACGAGTTCGCGCTGAGCGAGCCGATGCATCCTCTCTGCCGCCCGGACTGTCCGGGCCTGTGCGTGGAGTGCGGACAGCGACTCGATCACCGCCACACGACCCACGAGACCGCGGAGCTTGATCCGCGCCTGGCCGGCCTCGCCCGCCTGCTCGACCGCGACCCGGACTGACCGCGACCCGGACTGACCGCGACTGACCCCCTGTCGCCAGCGGCGGCGCACGGTGGCTATACTGCGGCGTTCTCTCCACCTCAGTTTGACCAGGAGTCACGCGTGGGCGTTCCCAAGCGAAAGGTTTCCAAGGCTCGCCAGGGCGAACGCCGGGCGCACCTCGCCATCAGCGCACCGCCGCTGGTGGAGTGCTCCCACTGCCACGAGCTGAAGCGGGCCCATCACGTCTGCCCGACCTGCGGCTACTACGATGGCCGCGAGGTCGTGGCCATCGAGTCGAACGCGCCGGCCGAGAGCCAGCGCTGACGCGGCGCCGCTGATGCGGATCGCGGTCGACGCGATGGGGGGCGATCTCGCCCCGCGCGAGCCCGTCCGCGGCGCGATCAACTACGCGGCTGCCAACGCTGACGAGGTGATCCTGGTCGGCGACCTGGCCCGTATCGAGGCGGAGATCGCCGAGTACGGCCACGGGCACCCGGCCAGCGTGACCTTCGCCGACGCGCCCGAGGTGATCGGGATGCAGGAGCATCCTGCCGCCGCGCTGCGCGCAAAGCGGCGCGCCTCGATCCGGGTCGCGACCGATCTCGTGCGCGATGGTCATGCCGACGCCGTGGTGAGCGCCGGATCGACCGGCGCCACGATGGCCGCCGCTGTCTTCCGGCTGGGCCGCATCGACGGCATCGACCGTCCCGCGCTCGGCGCCCACCTGGTGACCGCCACCGGACCGATCATGATCCTCGACGTCGGGGCCAACGTCGACTCGGACGCCACCAACCTGGTGCACTACGCGGTGATGGGCTCGATCTACGCCGAGCACGTGCTGAAGGTCTCGCGCCCGCGCATCGGTCTGTTGAACATCGGTGAGGAGGACGAGAAGGGGGATGCCCTGACGCGCGAGGCGAATGCCCGGATGCGCGAGCTCGACCTCAACTTCGTCGGCAACGTGGAGGGCAACGATCTCCTCGACCACGTCGTCGACGTCGTGGTCTGCGACGGGTTCGTGGGCAACGTGGTGATCAAGTTCTTCGAGGGCCTGACCAGCTACATCTTCCGCTCGCTGCGCAGCGACCTGCAGCAGGGCGCGATCGCCCCGCTCGCCCTCCTGGCGCTCAAGCCCGGCTTCGACCGCCTGAAGGAGCGCTTCGACTATGAGCGCTATGGAGGCGCCCCACTGCTGGGTGTGCGGGGAGTGAGCATCGTGACCCACGGCCGTGCCCGCGCGCGGATGATGGAGCACGCCATCCGCGTCGCCTCCGAGGCATCGGCGGAACGCATCCCGGACCTGATCGGGGCCTGGACACGCCGCCATCCGGCCCTGGCACGCCGCGACGCCGGGGAGGCGGTCGCCGGCGGGACGACTCCTCTCGCGGCCGGCCCCGGGGCGGAAGGCTAGGGAGGGCGATGGCGCCGCGCCGTCGGCCGGCGCCTCGGGGCAACGGCACGCAGGCGCGGCGACTTGCGCTGCTTGCCCTCTTCGAGGAGGAGTTCCGGCCGGCCCAGGCCCGTGCTGCGCTCGAGCGCCTGGCGGTCGAGAAGGGGAGCCCCGCCGAGGTGCGGGCGCACGCGCTGGCCATCGTCGATGGCGTGCTCGACAACCGCGCGGCACTGGACGCCGAGATCGCCCGGTTGGCGCCCGCCATACCGGTCACCGAGCTCGGTCGCGTGGAGCGGACGATCCTCCGGAGCGCGCTATTTGAGGTGCTATACTCCGCCGCGACCCCGAGCGGGGAGACGATCCACGACGCCGTTTCCCTCGCCAGGATCTACGCCGGAGACGCGGCCCGCCGCCTCGTGAACGGCGTTCTGGGCAGCGTCTCGAGAGCTAGAGGAGCGTAGACGGGTGACCGACGGAACCACCTTCGAACGACTCAAGAAGATCATCGTCGAGCAGCTCGGTGTCGACGATGAGGAGGTCACGCCCCAGGCGTCGTTCGTGGAGGACCTGAACGCCGACTCGCTCGATCTGGTCGAGCTCATCATGAGCCTCGAGGAGGAGTTCGGCATGGAGATCTCGGACGAGGACGCCGAGAAGATCCAGAAGGTCTCCGACGCGGTCGAGTTCATCGAGGAGCACCAGCAGTAACGATCGAGGGCCATGGCGATCCCGGATCTGGACGAGCTGGGTGAACGACTCGGCATCGTTCTGCGGGACCCGGAGGCCATTCGACAGGCGTTCGTCCACAGCTCCTACTTCAATGAGAATCCCACCGGCCTCTCGGGGCACAACGAGCGCCTCGAGTACCTCGGTGACGCCGTCATCGGGCTGATCGTCAGCCACCTCCTCTACGAGCGCTATCCCGACGAGGACGAGGGGTTCCTGACTGCCCGCCGCGCCGCCCTGGTCAACCGTGAGGCGCTTGCGGGCATGGCGCTTGCGCTCGGCATCGACCGATACCTGCGCCTTGGACGCGGCGAGGCGGAGGCCGGGGGAGCGACGCGTCCATCCCTGCTGGCCGCCGCCTTCGAGGCCGTCGCCGGGGCCCTCTACCTGTCCGAGGGCCTCGCCGCCACGCGGAGCTGGCTCCTCCACGTGATCGGCGAGCAGCTCGAACAGCCAGGAGAGGGCGTGCCGCCCAAGTCGGCCAAGAGCCGGCTCCAGGAGCTGACCCAGCGGCAGCACCGCACCAAGCCGCACTACGAGCTGGTCGGCACTGTCGGACCGCCGCATGACCAGACCTTCACCGTTGCCGCGGTGCTGGACGGCCGCCGGCTCGCCACGGGGACCGGCTCAAGCCGCCAGCGGGCCGAGGAGCAGGCTGCCGGTTCCGCCCTCGAGGCACTGATGGTCGACGCCCCCGAGCCTCCGTCGTGAGCCGGCTCAGGGAGCTGCGGCTCCACGGCTTCAAGACGTTCGCCGACGCGACTCGCTTCGTGTTCGAGCCGGGCGTGAATGCGGTCATCGGGCCGAATGGATCGGGCAAGAGCAACATGGCCGACGCCGTGCGCTGGGTGCTCGGCGAGCAGTCGAACCGCTCCCTCCGGACCCGCCGCGCCGACGACGTGATCTTCGCCGGCAGCCAGGAACGCAAGCCGCAGGGCATGGCCGAGGCGATCCTGACCCTCGACAACGCAGATGGCTGGCTGCCGATCGAGTTCGCCGAGGTCACGATCGGGCGCCGCGCCTACCGATCGGGCGAGAGCGAGTACCTGATCAACGGCGCTCGGGCGCGCCTGCGCGACGTGGTCGACCTGCTCGGCGAAGGGCGGCTGGGCGCCAATGAGCTGGTCGTCGTCGGCCAGGGGACGGTCGACGCCGCCCTCTCGCTGCGGCCCGAGGAGCGGCGCCAGCTGTTCGAGGAGGCGGCCGGCGTCAAGAACCTGCAGGTACGCAAGAACGAGGCGCTCGCCCGGCTGGCGCGTGCGCGCGACAACCTGACCCGCGTGAGCGACCTGATCGGCGAGCTGCGGCCACAGGTCCGACGCCTGGCCCTGCAGGCGCAGCACCAGCAGGAGCACGACGTCCTCGGCCGGCGCGCGCGAGCGCTCGTCGGCGAGGGGCATCGTCGCAGCGAGACCACTGCGCGATCCGCGCTCGGCGAGGCACGGCGTCGTGCGGCAGCGGCGGAGGCAGCGCTGGAGGGCCACCGCGCGGCACAGGCGGCCGGACGAGAGGCGGCAAGCGCCGCCGAGGAGCGCTACTGGCAGGCCGAGGCGGACGCCCGGCTGGCGGGCGGGCGCCGCGAGGGCACTCGCGAGGAGCGGATCCGCGCCGAGTCACGCCTCGACGGCCTTCATGGGCGCGCTGCCGAGCTCGAGCGGTCCATCGCCGCGGCTGAGGCGGAGCTGGCCGACGTCGAGGCGACGCTGGTGTCGGCGACCGACGGGCAACCGGATGCGCATGGGCCGATGGAGGCGGTACGCGCCACCGCCGAGGCCGCGTGGCGTGCCGCCTCGGCCGCGCTGGCGGATGCCGACGCCGCGCTCGTGGCGGCCGAGGAGGAGCTGGCTGAGGCGCGCCGCCGGGAAGGGGAGCGCATCGCCCACGGGGCGCGGCAGGGCGAGCTGCTGGCGCGGGCCTCGGCCCGGCGCGAGCAGCTGAGCGGTGAGCTGGCCGCGGCGCGCGCGGCCGTCGCCGAGGCCGAGGCGGAGATCAGCGCCGCGCGCGCCACGAGCGAGCGTGCCGGGACGCGGCTCGACGCGGCGCGCCAGCGACAAGAGGCTGCGCTGGCCGTGCTGCTCGAGGCCCAGCCACGAGCCGACGACGCGCGACGACGTGCCGCCGAGCTCGCCGAGCGGGTGGGCGCCATGCGCGGCGAGCTAGAGGCGCTGCATGAACGCGTCGAGCGCGGCGCGCGCCTTGGCTCGTTGCTCTCCGCCGCCGGCTGGTCGTCGCTGCTCGACGCGGTCGACGCACCCGGGGAGGCATGGGCGGCGATCGAGGCGGTGGTGGGTGGCGAGCTCGAGCAGGTGCTGCTGTGGCGCGACGGCGACCTCGTCGACCGCCTGCGCGAGGCCCGCGGCGCGGCGCGGCTGCTGGCGACCGATGACGGCGAACTCGATGACGACGCTCCGGAGCGGCGCGCCGCGCTGGACGCGGTCGGGGCTGAGCGGACGCTGGCAGAGTGGATCGACGCGCCACGAGGTCCGCGCCTCTTCCGGCGTGTCGCCGTGGCGCCCGACCTCGCGTCCCTGTTGCGCGGCTGGGGCCGGCTGCCGGCCGGCTGGGTCGCGGTCACACCCCATGGCGACCTTGCCGACGGGCGCGGCCTGGTTGCGGTGCGCGGGCGGGATGAGGCGCCGGGCGGCGCCGATGCACAACGACACGCGAGGCGGCGCGAGCTTGCCGACGCCCTGGCGCGGCTCGAGACGGAGCAGGCCGAGGCGGCATCGTCCGCCGCTGGCGAGCTGGGCGCGGTTGGCGAGGCGGCGCGGCAGCTGGACGCGGGACGGACCGAGCGGGATGCCGCGGAGCGTGCCGAGCACGAGGCCCGCTTGGACTACGAGGCGACCGAGGGTCGGCTGCGGCGCGCCGCCGACGTCGCCGACAGCCTTGCCGAAGAGATGGCCGGCATCGATCTTGACGAGGACAGTGCGCCTCCTTCTCCTCCCGAGCCGGGAGCCGCCACCGGCACGGGCCTGGAGGACCTGGAGCGGGCGGCAGTCGAGACGCGCGAGACGCGTTCACGTGCAGCGACAGCACGGGATGCGGCGCGCGAGGCGTGGCGTGCCGCCCGGACCGAGGCGGATCGACTGGAGCAGCGTGAAGTCTCCGCGCCGCGCGCCGTCCTCGAGGCCCGACGAATGCAGCTGATCGCCTCGCGTCCGGCGGATGCCGAGGCGCTGCGCCGGCTGCAGGACGAGCGCAGCTCGGCCCAGGCCGCCTACGACGCTGCCAAGGACGCGGACGAGGCGGTCGCCGCCGAGCGCGAGGCGGCTGATGCGGCACGTGAGGAGGCACGCACCCAGCTGATCGCCCTCGAGCGGGAGGCCGGCGGCGGTGCGGGACGCCTCGCCGAGCTGGAGCGCGCGGCCCAGCTCGCCGCAGTGGAGGCATCCCGGCACGAGGACGCCCTCGCGGCGCTGGCTCGCGAGCGTGAGCTCGCCCTGGAGTCACTGGCGGCGGTAGAAGAGGCCGGCGACGAGGCGTCGGGCGACGCCAGGCACACGGCCGCCGAGGCCCCTATCGACCCGCAGCTTACGGCCGAGCTGGCCGCGCTCGACGACACCGCGTTGCAGGTGGAAGTGCGCCGCGTGCGCCGCACGCTGGCACAGATCGGTTCGGTGAATCCGTTTGCCGTCGAGGAGCATGCCGAGCTTGCCGCCCGGCTCGACGAGCTGGTGACCCAGGACCGCGACCTGACCGCGGCCATCGGGTCGACCGAGGAGTTGGTGGCCACCCTCGACCAGCAGATCGCGGGGCAGTTCAACGCCGCGTTCGCTGCCATCGGCGAGCGCTTCGACGAGTTCTGCCGGCTCCTGTTCGCGGGTGGCTCCGCGTCGCTGCAGCTCGGGGAGGGGGAGGACGGCGAGGCCCCGGGCGGGATCGAGATCGTGGTGCGGCCACCCGGCAAGCGCCTGCAGCGACTGGCGATGCTCTCCGGTGGCGAGCGGGCGCTCACCGGCGTGGCGCTCCTGTTTGCCATGCTGAGCGTCAACCCCGTCCCGTTCTGCATCTTGGACGAGGTCGACGCGGCGCTGGATGAGGCGAACATCGGCCGCTTTGCCGACGCGCTGCGCCACCTGGCAGAGCGGATCGACTTCGTGGTGATCACCCACAACCGCGCCACGATCGAGGTGGCCGACACGATTTATGGCGTGACGATGACCGATGCCGCCGTCTCGCGGGTGGTATCGCTTCGCCTCGCCGACCTCCCCGCCGAGGTGCTGGCGTGACGATGGCCCGCCCCGGCGGGCCGCGCACCGGGATGCGCCTGCGACCCGCACGTGGTGGCCTGGGCGCGCGCCTACGCGCCATCCTGGGCGTCGCTCAGCCAGCGTCCGAGGCAACCTGGGACGAGGTCGAGGAGGCACTCATCGCCGCCGACGTGGGGGCCGAGACCACGCTCGCCCTGGTCGACGCCACGCGTCGTCGGGTCGACCGTGACCCACGTGTCGACATCCGTGCGGCACTGGCCGACGAGATCCGCGAGCGGCTTGAGGCGGTGGGCTCGGGTCGTTTCGAGCTGGGACCGCCGCCATCGGTCATCCTCGTGGTCGGCGTCAACGGGACGGGTAAGACGACCACCATCGCCAAGCTCGCCGCACGGCTGCAGGGTGGCGGGCACACCGTCATCCTGGCCGCGGCCGACACCTTCCGCGCCGCGGCGATCGAGCAGCTGCGCCTGTGGGGCGATCGGCTTGGCCTGCCGGTCGTCGCCCAGCGCGCCGGCGCCGATCCAGGAGCCGTTGCCTTCGACGCGGTGGCGGCAGCGGAGTCGCGCGGCACGGATGCGGTCATCGTCGACACTGCCGGTCGCCTGCAGACGAAGGTCCAGCTCATGGCCGAGCTGGCCAAGATCCACCGCGTGATCACCCGCAGGCTGCCTGACCAGCCGCGCCATGTGCTGCTGGTCCTGGATGCCACCACCGGGCAGAACGGCCTCGCGCAGGCCGAGGCGTTCAGCCACGAAGCGGGCGTGACCGGCATCGTGCTGACGAAGCTGGACGGCACGGCCAAGGGCGGGGTGGCGGTGGCGGTTGCGGATCGGCTCGGCGTCCCAATCGTCTTCGCCGGCATCGGCGAAGAGGTCGATGACCTGGCGCCGTTCGACCCGGCCGCCTACGTGGAGTGGCTTCTGGCCTGAGGAGCGCCTTGGCCCGGGCGGAAAGCGGCCGTGGTCGGTCAGAACTCGAGGCTGAGACCCGGTCGCGCCACGGAGATGGGACCGGCGAAGGACCGTGCCGCGGCGGTGATCGCCAGGGCTTCGTCGGTCCTGGGCATGAGGTGGGTGAGCACCAGGCGCTGGACCTTGGCCGTCGCGGCCTCACCACCGACGTCGACGGCGCTCGAGAGCGAGCCGACGACGTCCGGCGGGACGGCCTCGGCGTAGGAGGCCTCAGCCAACAGGAGGTTTGCGCCATCGGCCAGCTCGATCAGCTGCTCGGATGGTCCGCAGTCGCCGGTGTACACGAGCGACCGCCCACCGACGCCGACGCGCATACCGACGTTGGGCCGCGGGTGGGGGAGCGGCGCGGCAACGACCTCGAACGGGCCGATGGTCAGCTCGCTGCCGGGCTCGATGTTGCGGAGCACGTAGGAGCCGGCCAGCACCTCGGGTCGATCGAGCGCCAGGACGGCGTCGAGTGCGCCCGCCAGTGCGTGGACGGGAAGCGGCGGCAGGGGAGCGTCCGCCCACGCGCGGGCGCGGAGAATCGGGTTCAGGTCGGCGCAGTGGTCAGGGTGGGCGTGGCTGACGAGCACCGCATCGAATTTCGGTCCATCAGCGACCGAGAGTGCCGTTGCTACCCCGTATCCGGGGTCGATCAGGAGTGCGAAGCCATCGGCCTCTACGAGGTATCCGCTACACGGGCGGCCACGACCTGGGTACCCGCCACTGCCTCCGATCACGGTGAGCCGCATCGCCGAAGGATAGGCGACCCCACGAGGGCCGCCGTTGCCCGTTCCAGCGTGCGTGCGTAGAATGGTCAGCCGCCTGACGCCGGTCGCCGACCGGCGTCCTTGACGCTTAGCCCGCATCGGTCCATATCATGTTCGAAGCCCTCTCCGCGCGCCTGCAGGCGGTCACCGACCGTCTGCGAGGCAAGGCCAGGATCACCGAGGCCGACCTCGACGTCGCCCTGCGCGAGATCCGGCTGGCCCTGCTCGAGGCGGACGTCAACTTCAAGGTCGTCAAGGAGTTTGTCGCCCGCGTCCGCGCGCAGGCGCTGGGAGCGGACCTGCTTAGCGGGCTGCACCCCGGCCAGCAGGTCGTCAAGATCGTCCATGACGAGCTGGTGGCCATCCTTGGCGGCGAGCGGCACGCGCTGCGGCTCGACGGGAAGCCGTCGGTGGTGATGCTGGTCGGCCTCCAGGGCTCCGGCAAGACGACCACCGCCGCCAAGCTCGCCGTCCGCCTCCGGAAGGATGGCAAGCATCCGCTGCTGGTGGCCGCCGACGTCTACCGGCCGGCCGCCGTCGATCAGCTGGTGCAGCTCGGGGATCAGATCGGGATCGAGGTGCACAGCCGGCCGGTCGGCACGCCCGCCCTCGAGGTCGCCCGCTCGGGCATGGAGGCGGCGCGGCAGCGGGGCCTGGACGTGGTCCTGCTCGACACGGCGGGGCGCCTGCACGTGGATGAACCGATGATGGACGAGCTCGTCCGCATCGCCGGCGCCGTGACGCCTGCCGAGACGCTGATGGTGGTCGACGCGATGACCGGCCAGGAATCGGTGCGCGTGGCGGAGGCGTTCCATCACCGGCTGCCGGTCACCGGGCTGATCCTGACCAAGATGGACGGGGACGCGCGCGGCGGGGCAGCCCTCTCCATCCGCAGCGCCACTGGCCTGCCGATCACCTTCATCGGCACCGGGGAGCGCACCGACGGGCTGGAACCGTTCCATCCCGATCGGCTGGCGCAACGGATCCTGGGCATGGGCGACATCCTCTCGCTGGTCGAGCGCGTCCAGGAGTCGGTCGACGGCGACGAGGCGGAGCGCGTCGCGCAGCGCATGATGGAGTCTCGATTTACGCTCGAGGACTTCCGCAGCCAGCTGAGCCAGGTCAAGAAGCTCGGCCCCATCGGCCAGGTCCTGCAGATGATTCCCGGCGCCGGGCAGATGGCGGGAGCCGCGCAGCAGGCGGTCGATGAGGGACATCTGCAGCGGATCGAGGCGATCATCGACTCGATGACGCCGGAGGAGCGGCGCCACCCCGAGCTGATCAAGGCCAGCCGGCGACGCCGGATCGCGGCCGGCAGCGGCACTACCAGCGCCGACGTGAACCGGGTCCTCAAGCAGTTCGCCGACATGCAGAAGCTGATGCGGCAGCTGGGAAATGGCCGCCTGCCCGGGCTCGGTGGCGGCATGCGCGGAATCCTGGGTCGCTAACCGATGCAGCGCCTGGTCGTCGCGCTCACCACCTTCCTGGCCCTGATGGCCGGGGTGGTGGTCGCTGGCTACCTCCTCGTCTTTGCGGCCGCGGCAGACCGAGCGTCGCGTGCGGCGCCGGCCGGTTCCAGCCTGTACGGCACCCTTTACCTCCAACCCTCGACCGGGCAGAAGATGAACCTGGCCGCGCTGCTCGGCCACGTTCCGGGCCTGGCCGACGCCGCCAGCCTCGACCAGAAGCTGCACGAGATCGCCGGCCGGCTGTTGGGCGAGGCGGGACTCGAATACGAGGCTGACCTGCGCCCGTGGCTCGGCAATCAGCTGTCGATCGCGGTGGAGGCCGACGGGACCGATCCTGCGGCCGCGAGCGTCACCCTGCTCGTCGCCGTGAAGGACCCTGTCGCCGCGGGCGCCGCGCTGGATCGGATCGCCGAAGACCTGGGCGCGGCCGGCGACCCGGAGTCGTACGAGGGGGTCGAGATGACCATCGGTCCCGAGGGCGCGTGGGCGCTGCTCGACGACCTGCTCGTGGTTGCCAACGATGCCGCGGCCGTTCGAGCCGCCCTTGACGCCGACGCCGATCGGGCGCCATCGCTGGCCGATGACACGGCCTTCGTTGTGGCCATGCGCCGCGTGCCTGCCGACCACCTGGCCTCGATGTACGTCAACCTCCGAGGCCTGGCGGGCGCGGCGGGAGCGGAGGAGCAGCTGGGCGGCTATTCCGACGCCAGCCTGGCGCTCGTCGTCGAGCAGGACGGGCTGCGACTGGCCGGCAACGCACCCTTCGAGGCCGATGCGGCATCGGCCAGCACGCGCGAGGCATTCGCCCTGGCCAGCGAGCCATCGAGCCTCGCCGAATGGATGCCGGGCGACACACAGGCCGAGCTGGTCGTCTTCGCCGTTGGCCAGACCTTCGCGGCTGCCGAGGAGCAGCTTGGCGTCACGCCCGGCGCCGGCGAGGTCGCGGACGCGATCGACCAGCTTCGGGGCCTGGCGACGCTCTTCCTTGGCATTGACCTTGACGAGGACCTGCTGCCGCTCTTCGATCGCGAGACGGCGCTTGCGATCGGCGGCCTGCAGGATTCCGAGCCGAGCGGGCAGCTCCTCCTCCGCCCGGCCGACGCCGGTGCGGCGCAGGCGGCACTGGACAGCATGCGTGACAGCCTGCGGGAGCGCGGCGCCGCGGTCGATGAGGAGGAGGCCGAAGGCGTCACGATCACCACGATCGACGTGCCTCAGGTCGGCCAGATCTCGTATGCCATGCAGGACGGCGTGATCATCGCCGGGCTCGATCCCGATCATGTTGCCAAGGCCCTGAGCGCTGCCGCGGACGGAACGACGCTCGGCGCCTCGGCGCGCTACCGGTCCGCCTGGGAGCTTGCCGGCGTGCGAGGCGGTAACGAGTTCTGGGTCGATGTCGCGGCCGCCGTCGATGCCGGCGGCGACGAGCTGGGCGTGACCGGCGACGTACGCGATATCCTGCTCGCGATCGACGCGCTGGCGATGACCGCCCCGGCGCGCGACGCGATGAGCGAATTCCACCTTGTTCTGACCGCGCGCTGAGCGCGGCCGGACCCATCAGAACAACGACAGTGATCGGCTGACAGCCGCACAGAGAGAGGAAGAACGTCCTTTGGCAGTACGTATTCGGCTCACCCGCGTGGGCGCCACGAAACGCCCGAGCTACCGCGTGGTGGCCATCGACAGTCGCCGCTCACGCGACGGGCGCGCGCTCGAGATCCTCGGCTTCTACGACCCGCTCACCGAGCCGGCGACGGTGCAGATCGACGCCGCGCGACTCAAGGTCTGGCTCGGCAACGGCGCGCTGCCGTCCGATACGGTGGCGAAGCTGATGCAGCAGGCTGGCGTCGCCCCCGACGGCACGCAGGGCGCACGGCCCGAACCACGTGTCGCTCCCAAGCCGAAGCGGACGAGCAAGCCGGCCACGGCGAAGAAGGCGGCCGCAGCTGCCTCGAAGGCAGCCGCCGCACCGGCAGCTGACACGGCCGACGAGGTTGCCGCGGATGTCCCTGACGAGGCTCCTCTCGAGGCTCCTGGCGAGAGTTCGGACGAGGCTGAGCCGGAGGCGGCCGCACCCGACGCCGAGGCCGCTGCACCCGACGCCGAGGCCGCTGCACCCGACGCCGAGGCCGCTGCACCCGACGCCGAGGCCGCTGCGCCAGATGCCGAGGCCGCTGGGCCAGATGCCGAGGCCGCTGGGCCAGATGCCGAGGCGGAGAAATGAAGGAGTTCCTTGACTACGTCGCTCGGGCGCTGGTCGAGAAGCCTGACGCCGTTCGGATCGAGGTCGAAGAGAACGACGACGAGGTCTCCCTGGTCCTCACCGTGGACGAGAGCGACATGGGCCGGGTCATCGGTCGCGACGGGCGGATCGCGAACGCCATCCGCAGCCTGCTGCGGGTGATGGGCACGCGTGATGGCCGGCATGTCGAGCTGGAGATCGTCAGCGACGACTGAGCGGCTGGCAGCTGCGCGCATCGTCGGCGCCAAGGGCCTCGCCGGCGCCGTCCGGATCGAGATGCTCACCGATTGGCCCGAGCACCTGGCCGCCGGCGCGCTGGTCTTCGTGGAGGGCGAGGATCAGCCGCGAGTCGTGCGCGAGCTGCAGGTGGCCGGCCGGGTGCCGGTCCTGGCCCTGGACGCCGTGGATTCGCGCGAGGCGGCAGAGGCGCTCATCGGTCGATACCTCGAGGTGGAGGCGGCTCAGCTGCCGGAGGGCAGCTTCTACTGGCACCAGCTCGTCGGCCTGCGCGTGGTCGACGAGGCCGGAGCCCTCCTCGGCCAGCTGGTCGAGGTCTTTCGTGCGGGCGAGAACGAGGTTTATCGGGTTGAGAGGGAGGACGGCGGCGAGCTGCTGCTGCCGGCCGTGCGCGAGGTGATCCGGGAGATCGACGTCGCCGCTGGAACGATGGTGGTCCGCTACGAGATCGAGGAGGTCGGCTGAAGGACCGATGACCGACCCGGACCTACCAGCCGTCCCGAGGCTCATGGTCGACGTCGTGACGCTCTTCCCGGAGCTCTTCGACCTGCCAGTGCGCACCTCGGTCATCGGTCGTGCGCTCGAGGCGGGGATCGTGGCGGTCGACGTCCACGACCTGCGCGAGCACGGGCTGGGACGCCACCGCTCGGTCGACGACTACCCGTATGGCGGGGGAGCGGGGATGGTGCTTCGTCCGGAGCCGTTGTCCGCCGCGGTGGCGCCACTCAAGGCGGCGGGCGCGCACGTGATCCTGCTCGACCCGGCAGGCGAACGTCTGACCGATGACCTGGCGCGGCGACTGGCCGGCGAGCGGCACCTGGCGCTGGTCTGTGGCCGCTACGAGGGGATCGACGAACGGGCGCGGACGCTCGCCGACCGCGAGGTGAGCATCGGCGACTACGTGCTGACCGGAGGCGAGCTTCCGGCGCTGGTGCTGCTGGATGCCGTTGCCCGCTTGGTGCCCGGCGTGATCGACGCGGAATCGGCGGCGTCGGACTCGTTCACGGCGGGGCTGTTGGAGCACCCTCACTACACCCGCCCGGAGTCGTTCGATGGCCAGGACGTGCCCGCCGTGCTGCTCTCGGGCAACCATGGCGAGGTGGACCGATGGCGGCGCCGGGAGGCCCTGCGTCGCACCCTCGAGCGGCGCCCCGACCTGCTCGAGACGGCGCCATTGACCGATGAGGACCGTGCGGTACTGGACACGCTCCGGCACTCGCAGGACTGACCTGCGTGACCGCCGGCGGTTGCCGGGTTTCCGGAGCCGCTGCTATACTCCGCCGGTCGCGGCCGGTGTGTCGGTCGCGTTCTTCACGCCCGGGTCATCCCGGCGGTCGACAAGGCCGATAAGCCGCGGCTAAGCCCGCGATAACGAGGTCGCCCGATCATGGACGCCATCAAGGAGCTCGAGCGCGAGCAGCTCCGCACCGACGTGCCCGACGTGGCGGCCGGCGACACGGTGCGCGTCTCGGTCAAGGTGGTCGAGGGCAACCGTGAGCGGATCCAGGTCTTCGAGGGAACCGTGATGCGCATGCGCGGCGGTGGCCTCAACCGGCAGATCACCGTGCGCCGGATCGCCAGCGGCGTCGGCGTCGAGCGTACCTTCATGGTGCACGCCCCGCGGGTCGAGAAGATCGAGGTGGTCCGCCACGGCGTCGCTCGTCGAGCCCAGCTCTACTTCCTCCGCGACCGCGTCGGCAAGTCCGCCACGCTCCGCGAGCGCCGCTGAGCCTGATGGCCGGTCTGGCTCAGGGATCGGTCAGCCCTCGTCGTCCGCGCCGCCGTCCTGGCGCTCCACGGGACGCCCACATGCGCCACGAGCGCGAGCTCCGGATGGCCGGGTTCCAGTGGATCGCGGGCATCGACGAGGTCGGCCGTGGATCGCTGGCCGGCCCGGTGGTCGCCGCGGCCGTCATCCTGCCCGAACGCCATCGGATTCGAGGCCTGCGCGACAGCAAGGTCGTGCCCAGGGCACGGCGCGAGGCGCTCTACGAGCTGATCCTGGACCGCGCCACGGCTGTGGGCGTTGGCTGCATGGAGGTAGAGGTGATCGACCGCATCAACATCCTGCAGGCCACCAAGCTCGCCATGCGCGAGGCTCTCGGTCGCCTGACCCAGCCGCCGGACCACCTCGTGATCGATGCCCTCAGCCTGCCGCAGGTGGACCTTCCCCAACGACCGATCATCGATGGCGACGCGATCAGCGCCTCCATCGCGGCAGCCAGCATCGTGGCCAAAGTGACGCGCGACCGCATCTGTGCCGAGTTCGACGCGCGATATCCGGCGTACGGCTTCGCTCGCAACAAGGGCTACGGGACGCGGCTTCATCTGGATGCATTGCTCGAAGAGGGCCCCTGCGAGTGGCACCGCCGCTCGTTTGCGCCGGTGCGCCTCCTGCTCGCCGGAGAGCAGCTCAGTTTCGAGCTTCTCTTCGACGCCGAGCTGCCCACCGAGGAAGAGCTCGACCCCGAGGACTGAGCTGCGCGGCGCGCCTTCCCCGCGCGGATGATCGCGGCCGATGAGCGACCCGCGCCACGAGCTTGGCATGCGCGCCGAGGCCGCGGTCGCGGGGTGGCTCGTCACGAACGGCTGGCGAGTGCTCGAACTGCGCTGGCGTGGATCCCGCGGCGAGCTCGATCTCGTGTGCCTCGACCCGGGCGGCGTGCTGGTTGGCGTGGAGGTCAAGCTCCGCAGCACCGGGCGTGCCGGCAGTGGGGCCGAGAGCGTCGACCGCCGGCGCGTCGCCCGGCTGCGCGCGGTGCTGGCGGCCTACGCGGCGGGCGGGACGGTTGCTCACACCGACGTGCGGCTCGACCTTGTCACGCTGGCATCCGCGGGTGCGGGACGCTGGCGAATGCGACGGCTGCCCGGGATCGACGCCTGGTGAGCCACCTAGCGGCTGAAGATCTGCTCCAGCTGCAGGATCGAAGCGATGTACGGGCGCGAGACGGAGTAGATCCCCTCTCGGTCGACCGCGGTCTGCCCCTGGTAGTAGGCCGCCAGCGCCAACGACCGATCGCCCGCGTAGCGGTCGAGGTAATGGCGCAGCAGCCGAACGCCGGCCCGCACGTTAGACCCCGCGTCGTAGAGATTCACCCGCTCGCCGAGCATCGACTGGGCGACCCATTCTCCCGAGGCCGGGATGAGCTGCATGATGCCGATCGCGCCGGCGTACGACACCACCCCCTGCTGCCAGCCGGATTCCTGCCAGGCGACGGCCAGGGCGAGTGCCGCTGGCACTCCCTGGGCAGTGGCCTCGGCCACGATCAGCTGTCGGACGCCATCGCGCTGCGCGGTGAGGGCCGCCACGCTGGGTGCGCCGGATAGTGCCGCAGCGACGACAGCGGTGGCTCCGGCGGGGACGACAAGCACCTGGCCGACGCGGATGAGCGATGGGTTGACGATGGCGTTGGCTTCTGTGATCGCGGCGATGGAGGTCCCGAATCGCGCGGCGATCCCGGTCAGCGTCTCGCCGTTGGCAACCCGGTGCGAGGCCATCGCCGTGGCGGGCGTCGCCGCGGCTGCGGGCGCGGCCGCGGTTTGGGCGGCCCCAGCACTGGGGATGGCCAGCACCTGGCCGGCGCGAATGTATGAGGGGTTGGTGATCCCATTGGCGGCGGCGAGGGTGGCGATCGAGAACCCGTACCGCGCGGCGATCCCGGTCAGCGTCTCACCGGAGGCGACCTGATGCGTGTCCGGCGCTGCGACGGCGGGCGTCGGTGCCTGGCTCGCGACGACCAGCCGCTGCCCGGCGAAGATGCGGTCCGGATGGGTGATTCCGTTCAGTGCAACCAGCTGCGGCACCGTCACGCCCTGCTCGACCGCGATCTCGCTCAGCGTCTGGCCGGGCCGCACGATCACGACTCGGTCGGCGGCCGCCGCCGAGCCGACGATCACAGAACCGGCGGCCAGCGCCAGCGCGAGGGCGCCGGCGACGACCAGGGGGTTGGTTGGGGTCTGCATGCCTGCTCCGGTGGTGCGGTCTTCTCCACGTGACCGACGCAGGCCATCTGCCCACGACGGCACGCGTCGCATCCTAGGCGGCAACCCTGATCGGTCAAGGAACGAGCAGATCGGCTTGGGGTACTTAGGTACCGATCGCTCGCCTGGCTGCCTGCCGGAGGGAGCGGCTGACCCGTGCTATACTGCCGCCCGGCCTGACGGGTGTGGCAACCACGCGCCTCGTCGGCCGATAGATCCCATCACACACGCTCGCGGATCCCGCGATCCACGGTGCCCGCCGCCGGCCGACGGCCGACCACGGGTCGATCGCAACGGGGAGATGATGCGAGCGGAGGAAGAACCGGAGGAACGGTATTGGCTGCCACAACCATGAAGCAGCTCCTCGAGGCGGGCGTCCACTTCGGACACCAGACCCGCCGGTGGAACCCCAAGATGCGCGAGTTCATCTTCACCGAGCGCAACGGGATCCACATCATCGACCTCGCCCAGACGGTCAGCCGTCTCGACGCGGCGCTCGACTTCATTCGGGAGACCGTGCGGCGTGGCGACAGCATTCTGTTCGTCGGCACCAAGAAGCAGGCGCAGGAAGCGATCGCCGCGGAGGCGGAGCGCTGCGGACAGCACCACGTCAACAACCGCTGGCTGGGCGGGATGCTCACCAACTTCACCACCATCAAGCGACGCATCCAGCGCCTCGAGGCGCTCGAGGCACGTCGCGACGCCGGTGAGTTCGAGCGCCTCACCAAGAAGGAGGCGAGCAAGCTCACCGAGGAGATCGCCAAGCTGAACAGCGCGCTCGGCGGCATTCGTCGCATGCGCCGTCTGCCGGGAGCGCTCTTCGTGGTCGATCCCCATCGCGAGTCGATCGCGGTCGCCGAGGCACGCCGCCTGGAGATCCCGATCGTGGCGATCACCGACACGAACTGCGACCCGGACCTGATCGACTGGGTGATTCCGGCGAATGACGACGCCATTCGCTCGGTGAAGCTCATCTGCGCCAAGGCGGCGGACGCGGTGCTGGAGGCCCAGCAGGAGCGACAGGCCAGGCTCGACGAGGAGTTCGAGCAGGCCGAGGCCCTCCCGCCGGTCGACGACGCCGCGCTGGCATCCGACTCCGATTACACCGCCGCCCTGGCGGCAGGCGAGGCGCTCGTCTTCGAGCCCGAGCCTGAGGAGGACGAGGAGGAGGAGCGCCGTGCCCGTGCGCGCCGCGCCGCCGAGGCCGCGGACGAAGACGCCGAGATCGAGCCGCTGGCGGGCTGACGCGCCCGCCCCATCGTCGTATCACACGAGGAAGGAATGACCGAGACAACGATGATCAAGCCCGAGGACGTGAAGCGTCTCCGCGACCAGACGGGAGCGGGGATCATGGACTGCAAGCGGGCCCTCGAGGAGAGCAGGGGGGACCTCGAGCAGGCCGTGCTGTGGCTCCGCGCGAAGGGCCTCTCCACCGCTGCCAAAAAGGCGGGCCGCCAGGCTCGCGAGGGCATCATCTCCAGCTACATCCACCACGGATCGCGGCTGGGGGTGCTCCTCGAGCTGAACTGCGAGACGGACTTCGTGGCCCGCACCG
Source organism: Candidatus Limnocylindria bacterium (assembly GCA_036397815.1). Taxonomy (GTDB): domain Bacteria; phylum Chloroflexota; class Limnocylindria; order QHBO01; family QHBO01; genus DASQFY01. The sequence continues at coordinate 11,806 of DASWIE010000101.1, read as the reverse complement.
ATGATTTCCAGCAGCTCGGCCGCGAGCTGGCGATGCAGGTCGCCGGCCACGCGCCCCTCTACGTCAGCCGCCAGGACGTGCCCGCGGAAGTGCTCGACGAGCGCCGCCGCACCTTCGCCGAGGACGTGGGCCGAGAGGGACGGCCGGCGGACCGGATCCCCGAGATCGTCGAGGGCAAGCTCAACAAGTGGCTCGAATCGGTATGCCTGATGGAGCTGCAGTACCGCGACACCGACAAGAAGGTGGGCGACCTGATCACCGAGAAGATTGCGCTGCTCGGCGAGAACATCCGGGTCGCGCGCTTCGTCCGCATGGCGGTCGGCGAGACCGCCTCGAACGACGTGGATGAAGAGGCCGCCTGAGGTGGTCGACCGACCCCCAGGTGCTGCCGCCTACCGCCGGGTGCTGCTGAAGCTCTCCGGCGAGGCGCTGATGGGGTCGCGCCAGTACGGGATCGATCCCGAGGTGACCCGGGAAATGGCGGTTCAGATCGCCGAGGCCAAGGATGGCGGGGTCGAGATCGCGATCGTGGTCGGGGGCGGCAACATCTTCCGCGGGCTGTCCGCCGCGGCGAGCGGCATGGACCGGTCGACCGCCGACTACATGGGCATGCTCGCGACGGTCATGAACGGGCTCGCCATCCAGGATGCGCTCGAGCAGTCCGGGACACCCACACGGGTCCTGTCGGCGATCGCGATGCCCGAGATCTGCGAGCCGTACATCCGTCGACGCGCGGTGCGCCACCTCGAGAAGGGGCGCGTTGTCGTGCTGGTCGCCGGCACCGGCAACCCGTACTTCACGACCGATACTGCCGCCACGCTCCGAGCGGTCGAGATCGGCGCCGAGGTGATCCTGAAGGCCACCCGGGTGGACGGGGTGTACGATGCCGACCCGCTGAAGGAGCCCGGCGCCACGCGCTACAGCCGGATCAGCTACACCGACCTGATCTCGAACCGACTCGAGGCGCTCGACGCCACCGCAGTGAGCCTGGCCATGGACAACGAGATGCCGATCGTGGTCTTCGACATGACCCAGCCGGGCAACATCGTTCGGGCAGTGCGCGGCGAGCCGATCGGCACCCTGATCGCCGGGGAGGTGACCCGATGACGCATGAGGCAATCTCCGCGGTCGAGCCCAAGATGCAGCGCGCCGTGGAGGCGATGGAGCGCGACTTCTCCGGCATCCGCACCGGCCGCGCGTCGACCGCCCTGGTCGAGCGCATCCTGGTCGACTACTACGGCACCGCCACTCCACTCAACCAGATCGCCGGCATCAGCACCCCCGATCCGCACCTGATCGTGATCCAGCCCTGGGACCGATCGGTCCTGTCGGCCATCGACAAGGCCATCACCCGCAGCGAGATCGGGCTGGTACCGAACGTCGACGGCACGGTGGTGCGCCTCAACGTGCCGCCGCTGACCGAGGAGCGACGCCGCGAGATGGTGAAGCAGGTACGCCGCCGTGCCGAGGAGGCTCGGGTCGAGGTGCGCAACCATCGGCGCGAGGCAGCCGACGCGCTCAAGAAGGCGCTGCGCGACGGTGAGCTGTCGGAGGACGAGGAGCGACGCGAGCTCGATTCGCTTCAGCGCCTGACGGATCGATTCGTCGAGGCGGTCGATGCCCGCGCCGAGCACAAGGAAGCGGAAGTGATGGAGGTCTGAGGGCGCCCTTGCGCGAGCGCCCCCGACACGTCGCCATCATCATGGACGGCAACCGCCGCTGGGCCGCGGCTCGCGGGCTGCCGAGCATCGCCGGTCACGTCCAGGGCGTCGAGGCGATCAGGCCGATCGTCCGCATCGCCCCCGACCGCGGGATCGAGGTCCTCTCGCTGTACGTCTTCAGCCAGGAGAACTGGCGTCGCTCCGACGAGGAGGTGGCCGGCCTCTTCGGCCTGATCGACGGCGCGGTGCGGCAGCACACCGACGAGCTGGTGGCGCAGGGCGTCAGCGTCCGCGTCATCGGGCGGCTGCACGAGGCCCCGGTCGACATCCAGCGCTCCATCCGCGTCGCCGAGGAAAAGACGCGTGGCGGGACCCGGATGGCGCTGAACATCGCCTTCAACTACTCGGGCCGCTCGGAGATCATTGACGCCATCCGTGCCCTGATCGCTGCCGGAACGACCGCCACCGAGGTCGACGAGGACCGCCTCGGCCAACACCTCTACACCGCCGGCCAGCCCGATCCCGACCTCATCATCCGCACCGGCGGCGAGCAGCGGACCAGCAACTTCCTGCTCTGGCAGGGGGCCTACGCCGAGCTCGTCTCGTGCGCCGCCCTGTGGCCCGACTTCAGCGAGGCCGACCTCGACGCCGCGCTGGAGGAGTTCGCCGCTCGCCAGCGTCGCTACGGGGCCTGAGCCGATGCTCCTGACGCGCGTCCTGTCGGCCGCGGTTCTGACCCCGATCGTCGTTGCAGTCATCCTGCTCGGCGAGCCGTGGCTCTCGGTGCTGGTCGGCGTCGTCACGTTCCTCGCCCTGGTCGAGGTCATCGCTCTGCTCGACGCCGCTGGCTTCGAGCCGCCGCAGGTGCTCGTTCTGGCGGCGGGCGTCGCCGTGACCGGCGCCGGGCTGCTCGCCGCCAACGCGGGCCCGGTCGTGGGCCTGCCCGCCGACCTGCTGCGCGTCACCGCCACGCCGGGGCTGCCGACGGTGACCTTGGCGGCGGCGATCCTCCTGCTGGGCATGGCCGCCTTCATACGGACCGATCCACGCGCCGGCTTCCTGAGCTGGGCGACGAGCGCGTTCGGCGTCGCCTACGTCGGGCTGCTGGCTCCGTTCATCGCGGTCGTCGGCCACCTCGGGCCGCCGTCGGGCTCCACCGCGGCCACGGTCGGCGAGCTCGGCCTCCGCCCCGGCGTCGCCTGGACCCTGCTCCTGGTGCTGGTGGTCTGGGGATACGACACCGGGGCCTACCTCACCGGACGGTGGCTCGGACGGCGGCGGCTGATCGACCACATCAGCCCCTCGAAGACGCTCGAAGGGCTTGGCGGCGGGCTGGTGATCGGAACGCTGGCGGCCGGGCTCGGCGCCTGGCTGGTGGGCCTCGAGCCGTGGCACCCTCTGCTCATCGGTCCACTGGTTGGGATCGGCGCACAGGCGGGCGACCTGGCCGAGTCGCTGGTCAAGCGCGCGGCCGGGCGGAAGGAGTCCGGCTTCCTGATCCCCGGGCACGGCGGCGTGCTGGACCGGATCGACTCATTCCTGTTCGCCGCCCCGATCCTGACCATCTACGCACTGCTCGTCGCCGGCGCCGTCGCGTGACCGGGATCGCCCTGCTGGGGTCGACCGGCTCGATCGGTCGCCAGACGCTCGAGGTCCTGGCCGCGAATCCGGATCGGTTCCGGCTGCTGGGGATCGCGGCCGGTCGGGCGACGCCCGAATTCCGCGCGCAGCTGGCCGACTGGCCGGAGGCCCGAGCGTGGAGCGCCGACAGCCGGCCTGATGGCGTGCCACACGAGCGCTGGGCAGGCGGTGGGCTCGAGGAGCTCGCGACCGCCGACGGCGTCGAGATGGTGGTGGTGGCCACCACCGGGATGACCGCGCTGCCCGCCGTCCTCGCGGCGCTGCGCGCCGGCCGGCGAGTGGCGTTGGCCAACAAGGAGACGCTGGTCACCGGCGGCCACCTCGTCGCCGCACTGCTCGACAAGCTGGGTGGCGACCCGCTCGACCGCCTGCGGCCGGTCGACAGTGAGCACTCCGCCATCTGGCAATGCCTGCTCGGGGAACGGCTTGACGAGGTGGCGCGTCTGGTCCTCACCGCGTCGGGCGGCCCGTTTCGCGATCGACCTCTGAGCGAGCTCGCCGGGGTCCGTCCCGACGAGGCACTCGCGCACCCGACCTGGCGGATGGGGCCGAAGATCACGATCGACTCGGCCACGCTGGTGAACAAGGCGTTTGAGGTGATCGAGGCGAAATGGTTGTACCGACTTCCGTACAGTAGGATTGATGCGGTGATCCACCCCCAGAGCGTCGTGCACTCGCTGGTCGAGTTCACCGACGGCTCCTACAAGGCCCAGCTCGGGGTTCCCGACATGCGCCTCCCGATCCAGTACGCCCTCACCTTTCCGGAGCGCCTGCCGTCGCCCGCGCGGGTCGCGGCGCCCGAGGCGTGGGGCGACCTGCAGTTCCTGCCACTCGACCAGGCGCTCTTTCCGGGCTACGTCACCGTGCGCGCGGCGGCTGAGGAAGGCGGGAACCGGGGCACGATCCTGAACGCGGCTGACGAGGTGGCGGTCGCCGGCTTCCTGGGCGGCGCCATCGGCTTCGGAAACATCGCGACGACGATCGATCAGGCGGTCACTCGCTGGGGCACCACGGCTGAGCCGGATCTCGACGGCATCGCCGCGCTGGATGCCGAGGTGCGGGCCGCGCTCTCCGCCGAGCTGGGTCTCGGAGGAGCGGCCTGATGGACGTGCTCGGCACGATCGCAGCCTTCCTGGCCGTGCTGGTGGTGCTGGTGCTCGTTCATGAGGTCGGCCACTTCATCGTTGCCAAGCGCGCCGGCATCACCGTCCAGGAGTTCGGGATCGGCTTCCCACCGCGCATCGGATCGGTGATCTGGCGCGGCACCCGCTACTCGATCAACTGGATCCCGCTCGGCGGCTTCGTGAAGATGCTCGGCGAGGACGGCGACATCGAGGCCGAGAAGATGCGTGAGCGCGGCCTGTCTGAGGCGGCCATCGACAAGGCCATGGCTGGCGCCTTCAATCGCAAGCCGGTCTGGGTGCGCCTCCTCGTGCTGCTGGCGGGGGTGGCGATGAACTTCATCCTGGCCGGCGTCCTGTTCGCAGCCGCCTTCAGCCTGCCGGTGCCGCAGGGCCGCGGCCCGTTGACCATCACCGAGGTGCAGGTCGGCAGCCCGGCCGAGGATGCGGGCCTCCAGACTGGCGACATCATCGTGGCGGCCGATGGCCGAACCTTCGATATCTCGCGCGACCTGACCGCGTACGTCCGCTCCCGGGCCGGCAGCGAGGTGACGCTCGGGATCGAGCGCGAGGGCGAGCTGCTGTCGGTCGACGTCGTCCCGCGGGAGCTGACGCCGGAGATGGAGGCGCGCGGGCTGGGACCCATCGGCTTCACCTACGAGCCCGCTCGGATCGTGGAAGTGCCCTCACAGGTGAGCGGCCCGATCGAGGCCGTGACGACGGGCTTCGCCGAGGCGGGCTACCTCGCCTGGCGCATCCCGGGCGGTCTCGCCGAGGCGGTCGGCGGGCTCCTCGGCCTGAATCCGAACGCCGGCACCGCGGTCGGCCCGATCGGAATTGCCGAGGAAACGGGGAAGGTCCTGCAGGCGCCGCTGGTCAGCCAGCTGCTGTTCATGGGCATCCTGTCGGTCAACCTGGCCGTGCTGAACGTGCTCCCGTTCCCGCCGCTCGATGGAGGCCGGATCGCGGTCGTCCTGATCGAGTCGCTCCGCCGCCGCCGACTCCCCGCCGAGCGCGAGGCGCTCATCTATCTGACTGGCTTCATGGTCCTCATCGTGCTCGTCATCCTGATCTCGATCCAGGACGTGCAGCGCCTCATCGAGGGATAGCCGGCTGGCGGGTTTGGGGGCTGACTGCTATACTCCGGGGCGGTTTCGCCGACCGTTGAGCGGACCAAATCGATACTGAGCTGAGTAGACGTGGGTCGGTTCGCCAGTCCCACGTTTTTGTTTCCCCCGGGGCGTGAGGTGCGGACGTGAATCGAGACTTCATCGGAGCTTTGCTCCAGTTGAACGCCGAGAAGGGCGTACCGCAGGAGATCCTCATCCAGACCCTGGAGCAGGCGATCGAATCGGCCTACCGACGCAATGCCGATGCGCCCGAGAACGTCGTCGTGCGGGTCGATCCGGAGACGGGACAGATCAGCGTCTACCGCGAGTACGAGGTGGTGGCCACGCCCGACGCGGTGGAGGATCCAGAGCTCCAGATGCTCGTCGCCGAGGCGCAGAAGATCGATCCCACCACCGGCGTCGGGGCGAAGGTGCGCGTTCCCGAGAACGTGACCCAGGCGCAGCTCGGCCGGATCGCGGCCCAGACCGCCGGCCAGGTGTATCGCCAGCGGCTCCGCGAGGCGGAGCGCGACGTCGTGTACTCGCAGTACGCCTCCCGCGAGGGCGAGATCATGACCGGGGTCGTGCACCGGACCACCGATCAGGCGGTCGTGCTCGACATGGGGAAGGGCGTCGAGGCGGTGCTCGCGGTCAGCGAGCAGCTGCCCGGAGAGCACTATCGCATCGGTCAGCACCTGAAGGTCTACGTGCTCGAGGTGCGCCGCACCACGCGCGGGCCGGTGCTGGTCGTGAGCCGCACACACCGTGGCTTCCTGCGGCGCCTGATGGAGATGGAGATTCCCGAGATCTACAACGGCACGGTCGTGATCCGGGGCATCGCCCGCGAGGCGGGCAGCCGGTCCAAGGTCTCGGTGGAGAGCCGGCAGCCGGGCGTCGACGCCAAGGGCGCCGCGGTCGGCCAGCGCGGAGCTCGGATCCAGGCCATCGTCGCCGAGCTGAACGGCGAGAAGGTCGACATCGTGCTCTGGCACGAGGACCCCGCGCAGTACGTGGCGGAGGCGCTCTCGCCGGCCGAGGTGCTGAACGTCCGGATCGACGAGGAGCACAAGATCGCCAACGTGGTGGTGCCCGAGCGCCAGCTCTCGCTGGCGATCGGCAAGGAGGGGCAGAACGCGCGCCTCGCCGCCAAGCTGACGGGCTGGCGCATCGACATCCGCTCGGACGCGGGAGTCGCCACCGCGGCCGCCGCCCACGACGGCTCGGAGGGCGACGCGGAGTCATCCCAGGAGGCGCCGGCCGATGCCGAAGCGACGACCTGACCATGTCCCGATGCGAACCTGCGCAGCCTGCCGCCAGGTTCGCGCCAAGCGGTCGATGACGCGCGTCGTGCGCAGCGCCGACGGATCGGTCGCGATCGACCCGTCCGGCAAGGCTGCCGGGCGGGGAACATACGTCTGTGATGATCCTGCCTGCCGGGAGCCGAGGCGTCTGGCCGAGGCAGTCACGCGAGCGCTCGGTGCGGCCACCGAGCCCGGAGCGCTCCTGCTCGAGGTGAACGATGCCGCCACGTAGATACCAGCCGCGCCGCGGGCCGCGCCCGCAGCGCAAGCGAACCGGGGCCGCCGGTGGCGCCGCGGTCGCCGAAGCGCCCACCATGCCGGTGCGTCCGGCGGGCGCCGTCGAGCTGCCCTCCTCGATCAGCGTGACCGACCTTTCCGATCTGCTGGCGATCAGCCACGCCGACATCATCAAGGAGCTGATCCGGAACGGCATCTTCGCCACCATCAACCAGTCGATCGACTTCGACACCGCCGCCCTGGTGGCGGGCGAGCTCGGCTTCGAGACGGTCGAGCGCGGCGCCGCCGAGCGTGCGGCTGCCGAGGGCGCGGCTCCCCAGGCGATCGTGGCCCCCGGCACCGAGGCGGACGGCAGCGGCAAGCCCGTCCTCTTCAGCGAGGACGATCCGGCCGACCTTGTCACGCGGGCCCCGATCGTGACGATCATGGGCCACGTCGACCACGGCAAGACGAGCCTGCTGGATGCGGTGCGCAGCACCTCCGTCGCGGCGGGGGAGCGGGGTGGGATCACCCAGCACATCGGCGCCTCGGAGGTCGAGCACAACGACAAGCGGATCGTCTTCCTCGACACGCCCGGCCACGAGGCCTTTACCGCCATGCGGGCGCGCGGCGCGCAGGTGACCGACATCGCGATCATCGTCGTCGCCGCCGACGACGGGGTGATGCCCCAGACCAAAGAGGCGATCGACCACGTCCGCGCGGCGCGGGTGCCGATGATCGTGGCCATCAACAAGATCGACAAGCCGGACGCCAACCCGGATCGGGTCAAGCAGGAGCTGGCCGAAAACGGGGTCCTGATCGAGGAGTTCGGCGGCGACGTGATCGCCGTTCCGGTCTCGGCCAAGCAGAAGACCGGGCTGGACGACCTGCTCGAGATGGTCCTGCTGGTCGCCGACCTGCAGGACCTCAAGGCGAACCCGAAGCGTCCCGCCGTTGGCACCATCGTGGAGTCGAAGGTCGAGAAGGGGCGCGGCAACGTGGCGACCGTGCTGGTGCAGACCGGCACGCTGCGCGTCGGCGACATCGTGGCGGTGGGACGCACCCACGGCCGCGCCCGGGCGCTCCAGAACGCGGCCGGCAAGCGCGTGAAGGCGGCGGAGCCCGCGACGGCGGTCGAGATCATTGGGCTCCAGGAGCTGCCGGAGGCGGGCGACATCCTGCGCGTGGTAGCCGACGAGAAGGCCGCCCGCGACATGGCGGAGGCGGCCGCCGGCACAGCGTCGGGAGGCGACGGCAAGGTTGCCTTCAGCCTGGAGGACATCTCCGCCCAGATCCAGGCCTCGGAGCTCAAGGAGCTGCGGGTCGTGCTGAAGACCGACGTCCAGGGCTCGCTTGGAGCGATCCGGCACGCCCTCGAGCGGCTGAACACGAGCGAGGTGCGGATCACGATCCTGCGCGAGGGCGCTGGCGACATCAACGAGTCAGACGTGCTGCTGGCATCGGCCTCGGACGCGGTGGTCATCGGCTTCAACACCAAGCTCGACCCCGGCGCGCAGCGCCAGGTCGACGCCTCCGGCGTGGACGTGCGGATCTACGACGTCATCTACAAGCTGACCGATGACGTCGGCGCTGCGCTGCAGGGCATGCTCGCTCCCAAGCTGGTCGAGCAGGTCGAGGGCCACGCCGAGGTGCGGATGGTGATCAAGGCCGGCAGGGCCGGCAACGTGGCCGGCTCATACGTGACCGACGGCCGCATCGTGCGGGGCGGCCAGGTTCGCCTCTTCCGGGCCGGCAAGCTGCAGGCCGAGGGACGGATCGAGTCGCTCAAGCGCTTCAAGGACGACGTCCGCGAGGTGGCCACCGGCTTCGAGTGCGGCATCGGCCTGTCGATCGACGACATCGCCGAGGGCGACGTGATCGAGTGCTACCAGATGGTGGCCGAGGGCTCCTGAGCGGCCGATGAGCCAGCGGACGGACCGCCTCGACAGCCAGATCAGGCAGGAGCTCATGGACCTTCTGCAGCGCGAGATGCAGGACCCACGGGTCGGCTTCGCCACGGTCACCCGGGTGGAGACCGCGCGGGACCTGGGCCACGCCCGGGTCTGGGTTAGCGTGTTGGGGACCGATGAGGAGCAGGCACGCAGCATGTCCGCGCTCCATGACGCTACGCCCTGGCTGCGGCGCCGGCTCGGGGAGCGACTCTCCATCCGGAAGGTTCCCGAGCTGAGCCTGCGGCGCGACGAGTCCATCGAGAGCGGGGACCGCGTGCTGCGGCTGCTTCGCGATCTGGAGGAAGGTCAGGCCGGTCACCCCAGGGACGACGGGTGAGGGAGGTCGTCGACCTGATCCGGGGCGCCAGCCGGGTGACGACCATCTGCCACGAGAATCCGGACGGCGACACGCTTGGCGCCGGGATCGCGCTGGCGCTCGCCGCCGAGCGGCTGGGCAAGTTCGCCGAGGTCGTGTGCGCCGATCCGCCCCCTCCCTCCCTGGCCTTCCTGCCTGGCATCGGGCGGGTCCGGAGCGCGCCGCAGCTGGAGCCGGACGTCGCGATCGTCGTCGACTCCGCCGAGCTGTCCCGGACCGGCAGCATCGCGATCGAGCACGCCGATTGGCTGGCCAGGGCTCGGATCGTCAACATCGACCATCACGTCTCGAACCCCGGCTTCGGCGCCGCGCAGCTGGTGGACAGCGAGGCTGCGGCGACCTGTGAGCTGGTCGCCCTGCTGCTGCCGGAGCTCGGCGTGCCGCTGGATGCCGAGCTGGCCACGCTGCTGCTGACCGGGATCGTGCAGGACACCCACACCTTCGCGCATCCGAACGCCACGCCCCGCACGTTGCGGGTGGCGGCGCAGCTGGTGGAGGCCGGGGCCCCGCTGTCGAGCATCAACCGCATGGTCTACGCGGATCGGCCGTTCAGCACGCTGGCCCTCTGGGGGCTGATGCTGGCCGGCATCGCCCAGCGCTGCGACGGGCGAATCGTGTATTCCTCGATGACCAACGAGATGCTGGCCGCCACCGGCGAGCAGCCGACCGCCTCGGAGGGGTTCATCGATCTGCTGGCGTCGAGCAAGGACGCCGACGTCACCGTCCTGTTCAAGGAGGTGGACGCGACGAGCACGCGGGTCAGCGTGCGCACCACCGAGCGCGCCGACGCGGTGGCGATCACCTCGGCCTTCGGCGGCGGTGGCCACGTCCGGGCGGCCGGCTGCACGCCGAACGTCGGCATCGATGCCGCCCGCGACCTCGTCCTGGCGGAGTGCGAGCGCGAGCTCACCCGGGCCGATGCTCGGGGTCGTTAACCTCGACAAGCCGGTCGGCCCGACCTCGCACGACATGGTCGGCCTGCTGCGCCGCCTGACCGGCACGCGCCGGATCGGCCACGCCGGCACGCTCGACCCGCTCGCCTCCGGCGTGCTGCCGATCCTGGTGGGCGCCGCGACCCGCTTCAGCGAGGAGCTGACCGGCGGCCGCAAGCGCTACGACGCCGTGATCAGGCTGGGCATCCGCTCGGCGACCGACGACGCGCAGGGCCCGCTGGAGCCGAGCGCCGCGCCGCTCCCGTCACTCGACGGGGTGGCTGCGGAGCTGGCGCGCCTGGTCGGCACCTTCGAGCAGCGTCCGCCGGCCTATTCCGCGCGCAAGCAGGCGGGGCGCGTCGCGCACCGCGCCGCGCGGGCCGGCGAGCCGCTCGACCTGCCGCCGCGCACGGTGACCGTCGACGCGGTCGAGCTGCTCGGCAGCGATGCGGGCGACGGGTGGCTCGACCTGCGCATCGACATACGCTGCGGGCCGGGGACCTACGTCCGCTCGATCGCCCGCGACCTGGGGGAGCGGCTCGGCTGCGGGGGCCACCTCCGCGCCCTGCGGCGCACTGAGGCCGCCGGGCTGCGGGTCGACGACGCGTTCAGCCCCGAGCGGTTGGAGGTGCTCGCCGACGCCGGTCGGCTGGAGGAGGCGATCCTGCCGATCGCCGGGCTGCTGTCGCTGCCCCGGGTCCAGCTCGACGCCATCGACGCCGATCGCTTCCGCCACGGCTCGCCGGTCCGGGTCCAGCCTGAGCCCGGCCCGCACGGCCGGATGGCGGTCTTCGACGCCGACGAGCTCCTTGGCGTGGGAACGCTGCGGGCGGGGTTGCTGCAGCCCAACAAGGTGCTCTCCTCCCAGGGTGCGGAATGACGTACGCGCTCCGCGACCTGCCCACGGTCGGGTCGGCGGCATTGACGCTCGGCGTCTTCGATGGCGTGCATCGCGGCCACGCTGCGCTGCTGCAGGCCACGGTTCGCGCGGCCGCCGAACGAGGCGTCGCCAGCGCGGCCCTGATCTTCGAGCCCCATCCGGACGAGGTGCTGCGCCCCGGGACCGTGGTACCCAGGCTGACGCCCCTGGCGACGGTGATCGATCGCGTGCGGAGCGACTGCGGCGTGGCCTGGCCGCTGCCGGTTCGCTTCGACGACGAGCTGCGCCAGCGCAGCGCCGAGGAGTTCATCGCCGCGCTCGCGCCTGCGGTCGAGCTGCGGGCGCTGGTCATGACGCCCGACGCCGCGTTCGGTCGCGGACGAGGCGGCACGGTGGCGCGCATGCGGGAGCTCGGCACGGAGCGTGGCTTTGAGGTCGTCACGGTCGAGCCCGTGCTGGAAGCCGGCGAGGTCATTTCGTCGACCCGCATCCGCCTGGCCATCGCGGCCGGCGAGGTCGACCTGGCGCGCACCCTCGGCTATCCGCCCCGGCTCGAGGGAACCGTGGTGGTCGGCGATCTCCGCGGCCGATCGCTCGGCTTCCCGACCGCCAACCTG
>DASWIE010000100.1:0-3275 GCA_036397815.1 Candidatus Limnocylindria bacterium | reverse complement strand
AGCCGCGCCAGACGGCGGGCACTTTCACGCTCGATCAGGGCGCGCAATCCCGCGTGGATCAGGGCCGTTCGCTCCTTCATCCCGGTGATGCGCTGGGCCTCCCCGAGCAGTTGGTCATCCAGATTGATGGTCGTACGCATGGCGATCCTCCCTCAAAGAGATGCCCCCGATCATATATCAGTCGATGCCCGTCTCAATGTCTCCAGTTTGCCAATGGTGCCGCGTTGGAGTTGTGGGGTCTGGCGCTCACGTCAGGCCTGAGTCTGGGTCAGGCGTGCGCCACCGCGCTACTCGCCTGGTGGCCAAGCCAAGCAGGACCGCCGCCGGTCGGCCGATCGCAACCGCTTACTCGTCGTGGCACGCGGCAACGCGTTCGAGGAGGGGGATGCGGCCCCGGATCCAGAGCCTGGAGAAACCTATCTTGCCGGTCATGCTCGCGAGGGTGCGCTTGCCGTACCGCTTGAGCCCCCCGGCCTTGCCCAGGTCGAGCCACTGTGACTTGAGGTTTTCGATGGGGGCCTTGAAGCCGACGCTGTAGCTCGAGTCGTCCAGCAGGCCGGCCGGCCCTCCCACCGGCAGATGGCCCGGCGGGGCATCGCCGGCGAAATGGACATCCGCGTAATAAATCCACAACCCCTCGTGGATCCAGCCGATCTGCGCGGCGAAGCGGTCCGGGTCGCCGCCGCACTCACGGAGGAGGCGGGCCTGGACGCTGAAGCCGAAGCGGCCGCCGGAGTGGGTGGTCCACAGGGCGTCCACCTCCCGCAGCACCCGGCAGGGATAGTCGGCGATCTCCTGATAGCGCAGGCCGCTACGCGGTCCCTTGCCGATCGCAGTACAGATTACGCTGCGGGTCTCCAGGTCCGCGTTCTGCCAGTCGCCGGCCCGGAGAAACGCGGCGAGGCGGTGGTACGCGGTGTCCGCGCCGGCGGCGAGCACCTTGCCCGCGTTGCCGGCCGCGAGCAAAGCGGGAAGAGGTTCGTGCTCGTTCCGGCGTTTGGGGGTTCGGTGGTGCGGGGTACCGGCGGCGATCGCCTCGCCGATCGCCGTGGCGTCGATCCGGGCCATGGGCTCGGCGACCGGCAGCTCCGGCGACGCCGTGGCAGGCGATGCGCTTTCTTGGGCCGGCTCGACAGCCTCGGGTGGCGCGGGCTTCTCCGTCTGCATGCGCGCCAGGGCCTTGCGAGCAGCATCGGCGACGCGGCGGCTGTCGTCGCCCGCGAGGCGCTCCAGCCACTCCCCGGCGGTGAGGGACAATCCCGGGTCGGCGCCGGCCAAGATCGCCTCGAGCTCGGTGATAGCCCCGACCATCTGGAAGGAGTGGCCGCTCTCCAGGGCCGCGCGTAGCTCGGCCGGCAGCGCCACCGGCGCGACGAGGCGGCGAGGGCTCCGCGCGACGACGATGTCGCCCTGCTGCTTGTAGGTCCACTTGCCGGGGGTCTGCTTGGGAGTCTCCTCCAGGACCCTGGCATGGACGTAGTCGTAGAGCTCGTCGATGGTGATGGTACCGCTGTGGTTGACGTCCGCCGCGCCGGTCGCTAGCCCGGCGATGAGGTGGCGGGTGAAGACCGAGCTCTCGGCCTCGCCGGTCACCTCGTCGCCCTCGAAGGCGTACTGGGTCTCGTCGGTGGCGGTGAGAACCACCCGGCCGCGGCCGGTGCCCTCGAACGTCGTGGCGGTGCCGACCCGGGCGCCGGTGGCGCTCCGTGCGCCGCGGGCGAAGGCGCCAGAGTGGCAACAATCGAGGATGAGGATCTGCTGTTGCGAGCGACAGCGGTCCATCTCCCGGGTGATGAGGGCCGCGGGGACGGCGGTGGCGCGGATCAGGTCGTGCGCCAGCTCCGAGTCCCGCAGGGCGAGGTAGAGGTGTCCCTCGTCGTCCCGCACGCCGTGGCCGGCGAAATAGAGCAGCAGCAAGTCGTCGCGCTTCTTGCCCGCGAAGAAGTGGACGATGGCGCGCTGGACCTCGAAGAAGCCGCCGTTGAGCAGCGGCGTGACCTCGTCGAAGTGGCCGATCTCCTTGTCAATCAGGACATCGGATAGGCGCGCGACGTCCGTTTCCGGCAGCTTGAGCTGCGCCAGCTTCGGGTCGTCGTACTGGCTGCTGCCGATCAGCAGGGCGAGGCGGGCCATGTTCCGGATCCTGGTGCTGGGATGTGGTCGGGTGTCCGGTCGTTCGCGGGCTCGCCACGCCGCTATCCGGAGAAGGCGTTGCCGAGGGTGTCGACCAACCCCTGCAGCTCCTCCGTCGAGCAGGTTCGCGGATCGAGCTCCACGTCCACGGAGGTCTCCCCGCGCTGGAGCTTGATCTTGATGGTGCGGGTGGTGTCGCGCTTGAGCCAGCCGCCGAGCAGGTCAATCAGGTTGGGCAATACGGACGGCAGCAGGGTCACGAGCAGGGAGCCGATGGCGATCACCTCACCGGCGCGGGCACCCTCGGGGATCTCACCGGCGGTGACCAGCTCGGCGGACTCGACCTCTTGATCGAGGATCTCGCTGCGCAGGCGGCGGGTGAGACGGTCGACCTCCTCCACATCGCCGTCCGTGTCATTGCCAACCTCCAGCACCAGCCGGAGTGTTTCCTCGTTGGTGGACATCGTTCCTTCCCCTGGTGGTCATCCGGGATGGCGGCAATGCCGGGCCACGCGATTCGCCGTAAAGATATCAGATTTCTAGGGAATTCGCGGCACCGGCGCCATCCGTGCCGGACTTGCCGCTTTCTCCATGCAGGGGAGCCGTGTAGAAAGGAGGCGCGTTACCCCGCTGAAGAGACCTCCCCCATGAACGTCAATGGCACCCACTACCGCACCGTGTGGATGGAGGGGTCCGCGGTGCGGATGATCGATCAACGGTGGTTGCCGCATCGGTTCACCGTCGTCGACCTGCAGGCCGTGGCCGGCACCTGTACCGCGATCCGCGACATGTGGGTGCGGGGCGCCGGGGCGATCGGGGCCACCGCCGGCTACGGCATGGCGCAGGCGGCGTTGCTTGCGGACGGCGACGACTGGCGCGAGCAGGTCGCTCAGGCGGCCGCGGCGCTCTGCGCGACGCGGCCGACGGCGCACAACCTGTTCTACGCGGTAGAGCGGGTGGCGGCGGCGATCGATGGCAGCGCCGACCTGGGGGAGGCGCAGGAGCGGGCGGTGGCCGAGACCTGTACCGCGATCCGCGACATGTGGGTGCGGGGCGCCGGGGCGATCGGGGCCACCGCCGGCTACGGCATGGCGCAGGCGGCGTTGCTTGCGGACGGCGACGACTGGCGCGAGCAGGTCGCC